>JBCCEG010000090.1:0-6437 GCA_039030455.1 Myxococcota bacterium
GGAACGCTCCAAAATGGATCCCTGCTTTCGCAGGGATGACAGGGTGGGGAGACCCGCATCAGGACTCTCTGAAAACGCAGCCTCCACAGAAAGACATACACTTTTATTGTCATTCCTGCCCCTGTTCGGCAGCCAGGGGCAGGCTCCAGCAGGAATCCATGAAAAAATCAGAAAAACGCGACGTCGCTGACTTTTTGGAAATCCCCTTTCGCGGGAATGACAAAGAGAGGGTTGCGCCACATGAGGAGATCCTTCCTCACTTGGTTCGTCAGGCTTGTCCTGAGGCTTGGCGAAGGGATGACGGGACGGGGAAACTCACCGCCGCTCCGCTGCCGGATGACAAAACATTCCGTAGAGACGCGATTCATCGCGTCTCTACAGCCAAGTTGTCGGTGCCCTTGTTGTCATCCGGCAGTGCGCGGCCCCCTCTGTCATTCTGAGCCTGTCCGCAACGACAGTGGAGGACAGGCGAAGAATCTCCCCGCGTGACGCGACGCTATTCTTTGTTCTCACGTTCGTAGAGACGCGATGAATCGCGTCTCTACAGTTTGGGATGAGGCTTTTATTGTTTTACTCCTAGCCCTTGAATCATTTGAAATATTGGACCATGAGAAAACCACCAGTTAACTACTGCATAAAATTAAGTTCCATCATTTCTTTTCGTTTTTATATTCGCACCTGCGTTAATTAGCACAGCAGCTATAGTGTTCTGTCCATCGGCAGCTGTATGTAAAGGGGTGCGGCCTTGGACGTCGCGGGGATCCAGCGTGCCTGTTTCTTTGACAACTTTGATAAGTGCGTGAAGCGTGGGAACGTAACCGTAGAAGGCGGCTAAGTGTAACGGTGTCCACTTTGTATTTTTATATTTCAAAAACTTGACTTGCGGATTTTCTGCTACAGCATTTGGATTAGCCCCAACTTTAAGCAACACCTTCACCACCTCGTGGTGGCCGTACTTAGTGGCATGGTGCAGCGGCCGCATGTCATTTTTGTCTTGGCACTCGATGTTCGCGCCAAGGTTCAGGTACTTTCGTACTTCTTCCACATCTCCGTCGGCGGCCGCCTTGAGCAAGGCAGAATTGTATTGTTTGACCTGCTCGTCGTTGACTCCTTCTTTCTGTTCCTCCACTTGAGCGGCATACGACGTTACCGCCCCCAGACAGATGCACGCGGCCATAACCCACCTTTGCCAAATGGTTGCCACATCATAACGTTTCTCCCTGTGTTTGTTGCTCCAACAACCCCGTGCTTCGTCCCAACTATTCATCCAACAATCCGTTGAATCCTATGAATTCGAGTAGTAGGATAGAAGACGAAGGGAAAGGAGGTGATGTGATGTCACAACAACTCATTCGGTTCGACTGGGCCATGCGGCGTATTCTGCGGGACAAGGCTAACTTTGGCGTAGTGGAGGGGTTTTTGTCCGAGCTCACCGGCACGGACATCAAGATCCTGGAGATTCTGAAGATCTTGGAGAGCACGGACAGCCAAGAAAGCGAAAAGGAAGAACGCAAGAGGATGGGCATGCTTGTTGCCACCCCGACGGGTGAGCGCATCATTGTGCAAATCCAATACGAAAACATGATGAGCTATGTCGCCCGCGTTGTGCCGGGTAAAAACGCGACCAAAGTCATCAGCCCCGCGTACGAACGAGGTTATGAAAACGTGAAAAAGATGATTTGTGTCACCATCTCTCATTTCGACATTAATCGCGGCGAGGACTACGTTTATCGTGGCGACACTTACAAAGTCATTGGTGCTGACTGGGGTTTCTGGGGCAAATTCGTGGGTCTGCACGATCAACGGCCCTTGGATCTCTCCGACGAGGATCAGCTTTTTTACCAAAAACGTCGCCTGAGGAGTTTCGAGCATGAATGCTATCTGATTTGTGTGGAAAACTTTGGCGGGGAAACGCCGGAAAACCTGGACGAGTGGATCTACCTTTTCAAGAACCGGGAACTTCCCAAAAACTACAAGGCCAAGGGGCTCAAGGAGGCCGCCGAAAAGCTGGATGTGCTCAAACTCTCCGGCGAGGAGCGGCGAGAGTATGACCGCTATCTAAAAAACTCGGTGGACCAGTCCGGTTTTTATCGGTCCATCTATGCCCAGGGATACAAGGAAGGAATGGCTAAGGGTGAGCAACAAGGCTTTGATGAAGGACTGGTTAAGGGTGAGCAACGAGGCTTCAAGGAAGGTTTGGCCAAAGGCCGGAAAGAGTCCTGAACAAAGGATGTGAGAAAAGCCCGCACCCCTCTGTCATTCCCGCGCGGCGGTGGCCCTATTCTTTTTCTGGTAAAATAAGACCAAGGAGGAGGCAACGCGATGCGGCAACGGCAGCTCATTCGGTTCGACTGGGCCATTAAGCACATTCTGCGCGACAAAGCCAACTTCGGCGTGTTGGAAGGGTTTTTGTCCGAGCTCACCGGCACGGACATTAAGATCCTGGAAATCTTGGAAAGCGAGAGCAACAAGAAGACGGAAAAGGACAAGATCAACCGCGTGGACATCATGGTGGCCACGCAGACGGGCGAGCGGATTATCGTCGAGGTGCAATGTGACAGACAGGTGGACTACCTCAGCCGCATTCTGTTCGGCACCTGTAAAGTCGTTACGGAAACCCTGGGCAAGGGGGCGGACTACAAAGACATCAAAAAGGTGATCTCCGTCACCATCGCCTACTTTGACATGGGGCAGGGCGATGACTATGTCTATCACGGCCGCACGCGCTTCGAGGGCATCCACACCCACCATCCGCTCAAGCTGTCGGAAGACGAAAGAGCGCTGTACCAAAAAAAGACCATCGCCGACATTTATCCCGAGTACTACATTTTGCGGGTCAACAGCTTTGACCAGGAAACGCGCGACAATCTGGACGAGTGGGTGTACTTCCTCAAGAACGAAAAACTGCCCGAGAACTACAAGGCCAAGGGGTTGAAAGAGGCCGCCGAAAAGCTGGACGTGCTCAAGCTGTCGGCCCAGGAGCGGCGAGACTATGAAAGATATCTAGAGAGTTTGCGGGACCGGGCCAGTTATTATGAGTCCACCTTTTTACAGGGCGACAGAAAGGGCTACAAACGAGGGCATAAAGAGGGCGAGAAGAAAGGGCGTGAGGAAGAGCGAGCGCTCATGGCCGTCCGCATGCTCAAGCGGGGGTTGGAACCCGCGACCGTCGCCGAGATCACCGGTTTGTCGCTTGAACGTATCGAGAGCCTGCCGCGGCCGAAGAGTTGACTGAAAGCGCTCCAGGATAGCGAAGCTTTTTGCAAAACGCTCGCGGCCCTACAGAATGAACTTGCTCAGGTCTTCGCTGTGGAGAATGGGTTCGAGACGCTGTTGCACAAAGGGGCGGTCGACGACTACCTTGTTGCCGTCGGTTTGGTCGGCGGCGGCAAAGCTTTCTTCCTCCAACAGTTTTTCCAGCACCGTGTGCAGACGCCGCGCTCCGATATTTTCTTGCGATGCGTTGACTTGCGCCGCCGTGCGGGCAATCTCGGCAATGCCGTCGTCGGTGAATGTCAGCGTGACCTTTTCGGTGGCCAGCAGCGCCCGGTATTGCTTAACCAAGCTGTTTTCAGGCTCTAGCAAGATGCGCGCGAAGTCCTGCTCGCGTAGCGGCTCTAGCTCCACGCGAATGGGAAAGCGCCCTTGCAGCTCGGGGATGAGGTCGGAGGGCTTGCTGGCATGAAAAGCGCCGGCGGCCACGAACAGGATATGGTCTGTTTTGACCAGTCCGTATTTGGTGGACACCGAACACCCCTCTACAATCGGCAAAATATCGCGCTGCACGCCTTCGCGGCTGACATCGGGGCCGCGTGTTTTGTCGTGCCGCGAAGCCACCTTATCAATTTCGTCGATAAAGATGATGCCCGACTCTTCCACCAGCTCAATCGCCCGGCGGTGAATTTCTTCCATGTCGATGAGTTTGTCGGCTTCTTCGGCGGCGAGAACCTCTAGGGCCTGCGGCACTTTCATTTTGCGCTGCTTTTTCTTGCCCGACCCCAGGGCTGCCTGCAACGCATCTTGTAGACCGCCGGCCATGTCTTCCATGGAGGATGCACTGCTCATCATGTGCATCATGGGCAGTGACTGCTTGTGCGCCACGCGCACGCTGACCTCGCGATCGTCAAAAGCACCGGCTTTGAGCATGGCGCGCACCTTGTCGCGCGCGCGCCGCGTTTCCGCCGCATCCGCCGCGGCACCGTCGGGCGGGCCGGAACGCTCCGGTGACGGGAGCAGCAAGTCAACGATGCGGTCTTGGGCAATCTCACGGGAACGCTTGGATACGCGTTGCAGGTCCCGCTCGCGGCATAGTTTGACCGAACGCTCCACTAAGTCACGCACCATGGTATCGACGTCGCGGCCCATGTACCCCACCTCGGTGAACTTGGTTGCCTCTACCTTGACGAAGGGGGCGCCCGCCAAACGCGCCAGCCGCCGCGCGATTTCCGTTTTGCCGCAACCGGTCGGCCCCATGAGAATGATGTTTTTTGGCGCGATTTCATCACGCAGAGGGGGCTCCACATGCTTGCGACGCCAGCGGTTGCGCAACGCAATGGCCACGGCACGCTTGGCCGCCGCTTGCCCCACGATATAACGATCCAGTTCCGACACGATTTCGCGCGGCGTCAGTTCTCCACCGATTTCTTCTTGTTGCATTATGCTGGTTTCCTTTAAAGGAAAGCGGTCTCAAGCGACCGCACTCCAAAGCGGCGTCGAGCCGGGGTCCCCACAAAGTATTTGCACGAAGTGCACAACTTTGTGGGGCAAAGAGCCGCCGCATACCAAAGGTTCCGGCTCGCGGATGCGCTGCTGTAAACGCCGCCTTTCACTTCCTCTATCACTTATCCGATGATCCCGTTGATCCTGCCGCGTTCGGGTTTAGCTCTTGCAGTGTCACATGATGGTTGGTGTAGACACAAATTTCCGAGGCGATGCTCAGCGCTTTGCGCGCGATGTCGCGCGCGTTTAGGGAAGTATTGTCGAACAACGCTCGCGCCGCGGCCAGGGCATAGGGGCCGCCCGAGCCAATGGCATAGACATGTGTATCGGGCTCAATCACGTCGCCGCTGCCCGACAGCAGCAGCGTCCGGTCGGCGTTCGCGACCAGCATGAGTGCCTCTAGCCGACGCAGGATTTTGTCCGACCGCCACTCCTTGGCCATTTCAACGGCGGCGCGGACGAATTGGCCGTTGTGTTCCTTGAGCTTGCGTTCGAACATTTCAAACAGCAGCAGCGCATCCGCCGTGCTGCCTGCAAAACCGGCGACACAACTGCCCTCGCCCAACGAGCGCAGTTTGTTCGCGCGGGCCTTGACGATGGTCGCGCCCATGGAAACCTGCCCATCTCCCGCCAAGACCACATGGCTGTCGCGGCGAACGGCCACGATTGTAGTGCCCTCGAACACGATTTAGCGCTCCCGCGCGAACTGCCCCTGGCGCGAGATGATGCCGTCCTCGCGGGCGTTGTTGATGATCCGGCTCGCCCGTTCGTGGTCAGGGGTTGCCACGGAAACTCGATGTTGTCCAACAGTTTCCACCCCGGGCAATTGCGAAAGTTGCTGTTCGTGATAATCCGCTTGGATTCCCTGTTCATGCAACAGGCTGACAATCCGCTCGGCTTCCACCGCGTGAGCCGCGTGATAGAAGGGAGTGAGTGGGGACATTTTTTCTCCTTTCGTTCTCACCATTATATCGTATTAGCCTAGCTCGCCGCCTCAACACTCCGCAACCGGCCTTGACTTTTCGCTGGTTCCGCAGTGGATTCCCGCTTTCGGGGATTTCCAAAAAGGGTTCGGCGACGGTTTTTGTAAGTTCTGGCCTAGGCCCCCGCTTTCCCTTCCCTGAAAAGTTCTCACTTCGTTCGATACTTTCCAGGGGCCCTGGTCGCGGGGGCGACGAGGGGAAGGTTGCGTTTTTCGTTGGACTTTCGTTTTCATCCAGCTGTAGAGCAGGTTTCTCCACTTTGTCATTCCCGCGAAGGCGAGCTTCCAAAAAGGTACAGGGGCCGACAAACGGCGCAATCTTCTCTCTGTCATCCGGCACGAGCGTAGCGAGGAAGGATCTCCTCAAAGCCCCGATCGGTGGGGAGATCCTTCGCGTCGCTGCCGCGACACTCAGGATGACAAAAGGGGGCCGACGCTGGCGGAAAGCGACTCCGAAGACTTTTTGGAAGGCCCCGAAAGCGGGAATCCAGGCCTTGGCATTCATGCGACCGATCCGGGGAAACATCAGGCGGGAGACTTTTTGGAAGCTCGCCTTCGCGGGAATGACAAAGAAAATAGATGCTTTTTTGTTGCCTTCGCCTTCGCGGGGGTGACAACTCTTTCGTTTTCACCCAAGTTTGAAGCGGGTCCGCCCGCTTTGTCATTCCCGCGAAGGGGGCCTTCCAAAAACCCATTGGACCCGCTTTTTGGTACTTTTTCAGTGGATTCCTGCCCC
>JBCCEG010000091.1:0-6417 GCA_039030455.1 Myxococcota bacterium
ACCGAAGTCCTTGCAATGGATGCGCCAACATCATCGCGGCCTTGGCGGCCTTCTGTCTCTCTCCCAACAAGCCGAAAATACGACTTAAGCCCGATGAAAACTGGATCATTGACCAAAACCCTTAAACAGAATTCGCGTTGTGGGGGTTGCTGTTGGCCGCCGGTTATCTCACGCGGGCGGAAAAAGCCCTCGGCGGCTCCCACAAAACGATGCCGTTGCGCATTCCCAACGCCGAGGTCCGCGAGGTGTACAGCGATCTGGCGGAGCGCTGGTTGGGCGGCGGCGAGGCGGGCGAAGGCGGCGGCATGGAGTTGTTGGAGGCTTTGGTGGCGAGAGAGGTGGATGTTTTCGTGGAGGGTTTTGTCAACCTTGTGCGCAAAAGCGTCAGTTACTTTGATACCGCGGGCGACGAGCCCGAGCGGTTTTACCACGGGTTTGTGTTGGGCATGACGCAATATCTGCGCGACCGCTACCACATCCGCAGCGAGCGCGAGAGCGGCGGTGGACGTTATGATTTGGCGTTGGAACCCAGGGATAAATCCATGCCGGGTTTTGTTTTGGAGTTCAAAAAGGGGCTGCGCGCCGACGGCACGCTGGAACAGGCGGCCGACAAAGCCTTACGGCAAATCAAGGAGAGAGAATATCACACCGATCTGCTCAACCGAGGCGTCGAGCAAGTCATCGCGCTGGGGTTGGCGTTTCGGGGGAAAGAAGCGTGCGTGGCGCACGCGACGTTGGATCAAGCGTCCGTGGGGAACAAGCCGACTGTCTGAACGGTTTTCCCGTGTGTGAACCACGCACCGGCCGTCATTCTGTTCGTCGCGGGATTCTTGGGTGCTTACGGGGGTTTGTTCGCCTCCGTACAGGTTGGATTTCCCTCCCTTGTCGCGGTTATCTGCGCGGGATTGGCGCTGGGGTCGCCCAAGCCGTTGACGCGTACGGTTCTCGCGGCGGTGGCGGCCGCCATGTTGACATGGACCGTGGCCGCGCACACGCGTCGACAATACGACGCCTGCCTGCGAACCATTCCACGCGAGGCGGTCGTCTACGCCGGGACCGTGCTGGATCTGGTACCGTCGCTGGATCGGGGCAAGCGCGCCCACGTTCGGGTAACAGGGTGGTTGCGGGGAGAGGAGCACGGCGCGGTCGCGTTCGACATGCTGCTGCGATTGCACGGCGCGGCGAGCGCGTTGAAGATCCAAGCGGGTGATCGGATTCGCGTTTATACAAAGGCGCGTCCGTTGCGCCCCGCGCTGGCTCCCGGCCAGTTTGATCCTTATCTATTCGGTCTGGCGCGCGGCATTCATGCCAAGGGCCGTGTGAGCAAGCCCGCGCGCATCGGCGTCTTAAAAAGCGCCGGGGGACTGCGTCCTCTTTTGCTTTCTCCCCACAAAGCGTCCTCGCTACGCTCCGGTACTTTGCGGGGGACCTCTCTTGCCACACCCCGCGACCTCTCAAAGCGTTTCGAGCCATCGGAGGCTTTTGGCGGCAAAGGGGCCCCCAGAAAGGTTGAACGATCCCCGCCTACGCGGGGACAAGCTTTCTGGGGAAAGAGCAAAGCCACGCAGTGGCCGTTTGCTCGAGCGAGATCCTTCTTGCGGCAACGGTTCACGCAATTGCTCACGCCGCGCGAAGCGGGAGTGTTGCTGGCGCTGCTCATCGGCGACACCCAGCTGTTCGACCAAGAGCAACATGTACTTTACCGGCGCGTGGGCGCCGGACACTTGTTGGCCGTGAGCGGATTGCAGGTATCGCTGTTGGCGTTGGCACTGTTCAAGGCGTTGCACGTGCTGCTTGCTTTAATCCCCTTCGTGGGTCGACTGTCGTACGCGCGCACCGCCGCCGCCGTGCTGGCGACGTTGGCCGTGTGGGCCTTCGTGGCCTTGTGCGGCGCGCCGCCCTCGTGCGTGCGCGCGGCGGCCATGGCAACAGCGCTGTTGCTTGGCAGCCTATTGGGTCGGAGCGCTTCGGGGTTAGACGCGTTGGGCGTCGCGGGTTTTTGTACCGTGCTGTTGTCGCCCACGTCGGCTATCGATCCTAGTTTTTTGCTGTCGTACGCCGCCATCATTGGTTTGTTGCTGTGCGTGGGACCCGATTTTTTCGCCGGAGACGATCAAGAAAAAGCTGCTCCCTCTGTCAGGCGCATGCGTGCCTTGGCGGTTGTCGCCCTCGCCTCGCTGGCGTCCGGTCTTATGACACTGCCGCTGGGAGCCCATCTGTTCGGTGAGGTGGTTCCCGCGGGTATTCTCACCAACATCATTCTTGTTCCCGTCGCTTCGTTGTTACAGGTGCCCGCGTTGGCCTTGGGACTTATCGGCGCGTTGACGGCACGATTCCACGTGGCGGCCGGGGCTGCTATCGCGCATGCCGGTGCGTGGTTCGCCGTTGTGCTAGAAGCGCTGTGTGACCTTTTGGGCGATCTGGTGGGCGGCATTATCCCCGTTGAAGCGCCGAGTCGGCTGCTAACGCTGGGCTATTCCCTGGCGGCGATGCTGGTACTGTCAAGCTTGCTGCTGCGGCGCTGGTGGGTCTTGGCCGTCGGCGCGACCCTGGCCGCGATCTGTCTGTGGGGACCGGCGTGGCTAGAGCCCCGAGGCGTGCGCGTGACGGTGCTGGCGGTGGGGCAAGGCGACAGCACCGTGTTCGAGTTGCCGTCGGGGCAGGTGATGCTCGTTGACGGCGGCGGTAGCCCCTACGCGGCCTACGATCCCGGCGAGCGGATGGTGGTGCCGTTTTTGGCGCGGCGCGGTATCAAGCACATTGATGTGATGGTGGTCACGCACCCCGACGGCGATCATATTTTGGGATTGATGGCTGTTTTGCAACAGGTCTCCGTTGGGGAGATTTGGCACAGCGGGTTTCCCGAGGATCAACCATTGATGGCTCAACTGTTGCGCTTGGCGCGAGAACGCGGGGTGCCGGTGCGCGTTGCCAAGGAGCTGCTTGGTAGTCATTGTTTTGGCGCCACGCGCGTGGATGTGTTGGCACCTCATCCACAAGGACAAGGCGAGTTGCTCTACGACGAATTGTCGAAAAACGAGAATAGCTTGGTGCTGCGCGTCAGCCACGGCCCCGACAGCGCGCTGTGGCCCGGCGACGTGGAAGCCTGGGGGGAGCATTTGCTGCTGCGCGACGGCTGTGACTTGCGTTCCACTCTGCTCAAGGCGGGGCACCACGGCTCGCGCACTTCGTCCACGCCCGAGTTTATCCGGGCTGTCAGAGCACGCCATGTCATTTTTTGCACGGGGCAAGACAATCGTTTTGGCTTTCCCCACGCCGAAACGGTGCAACGGTTTCGCCAAACCGGTGCCCAGCTGTGGGACAGCGGCGTGCACGGCCAAACGACTTTTTGGCTCACCGGCAAGGGCGTTGTCGCCAAGCCGTTTCGAACAGTTCCTCTTCAAGCATCCCGGTGAGAATAGATGCCGTTCGCGCGGCGGTGAAGGACGCCGCGTCAGCGGCGTCTTTGGAGTGCGGTGGCTTGACGCCGCTTTACCTCCAGGCACTGTGAGTGGAGTGATGTAGCGGGGGATGGGTGCATTAGGAATGACGAAGAGAAAGACATTACGATGGGTGACCTGGTTCAAAAAACCATTACATGTCCATGATTTTGTCGAGAAAGATATAGTCACTTTTCATGTTCCGAATATCCATCGTCAAAAGAGGCGACAACGGCATGCAATACAAATACAAATTGCGTCTGGCATGCGGTTTTTAATTATGTGCGCCATAAATTCCTCAAATCTCACCGACGAAAAAAAGAGTTCTCTGCGTTTTGCCGATAAGACAGCAACGACGACACGCGCCGTCTTAATCGGGAATCAAACACGCGCCTGCGGCGTTGCCTTTATGGAAGAATTGGAAAAATCATGGCTCGTCTCCTTCTCAAACTCGGCGTTTCCGGCTCGATGGTCGTGTCGGGCCTGTTCGCTATTTCCTGCGGCGGTCCGGCCGGTGACGGCGACACGGCGGAAAGCCGACAGCTCAACGAAAAAAAATCGTGGCGGGACATCACAAGCTTCCTTGGCCGTTGGAACGGCAACCGCAAGTGTGGTGGCAACAAAGATGAGCCCAAGTGTGTGACGGGAGAAGAATCAGGCGGGCTACGATTCGAGGGCAATAGATCCGGCTGTGAATGGCGCGGCGATAAGTGTCAAGTCAGCTGCGGCCGCATCGCGGATGACTCTCTATGCGGTAGGTCCGATGAATGCGAGTGGGATAAAAATGAGCAAAAATGCTATTTGGATCAAGCGATCGATGGTTCGGAAGAAAAGATTAAATACACTGATATGCAATTACAAAATGATTTCATAGGGGACAGCAATTTTCTTTTAGCTGTAACAACATATTGCCACATTAACAACACTGTTCGCAAAAACAGGTGCTTGGTCGGTTCTTGTATTGTGCGAAAGGGAAAATGCAGGGCGGCCTGCGCGAGGATCGTCACGAAAACTCTTTGCGGAACTATTGGCGTCACCGGCTGTACCTGGAAAAATAATGACGAGTGCGTCTTCCCAATCGATGAGCAAGCAGCCCCGATCCGTTGACACACCGCCGCGAAAATCCCAGACTGGACTCGGATGTAGGGATTCATGGGATTGTCGGACAGCGAAAACGACGGAAGCAGGATTACGTGCTTTATCCAAACCATTCATCCGACAATCCCATGAATCCCTCTCATTCGTGGTCCTGGTTTCGGTTCGGCGGGGCGGCATGGTTGGCGGTCACTGTCGCATTGCCCGCCTTCGCTAATCCTAGCGGCGGGGGTCCCCCCGGCGCATCGGCGTCGGCGCCTCAACCAACCGGTGGCGCGGGGGGGTCTTACGTGTTGCCTCTTTGTGATCAACCCCGGGAACTGACGTTGCAACAGGTGGTGCAACAGATGTTGCGGAACAGCCCCACCGTGTTGCAGTCCCGCGAACGCATGCGTCAGCAAGGGAACTCTCACTATCAAGCATGGTCCGCCTGGTCACCCAAATTGCGCGCCACCGCTAAACAATCCCACACCCTGCCCGTGCCCGAGGAACCCCCCGCCGGTACCACCGGTACCCCCGCGGCCGCCCCTGCCCGCCCCAGCCAAACCGCCGACGCGACGTTTTCTGTTTCTGTCCCTCTATTTCAACCCGGCGCGGCAGCGCAGCTGCGGTCCACCCGATTGCAAGAGCGAGCCGGCAAGCACCTGTTGCGGCACGATCGAGCGACGGCAGTCTTAAACGCCGTGCAGGGGTATTACACGGTTGTCATGCGGGCCGAGCACGTGCGGCAGGCGCGCCAACTGGTAACCAGGGCGACCGCCCATGAACAGTTTGTTAACGAGCGCATGATGCACGGATTGGTCAAAACTCTCGATCGGACACGTGTTTTGCTCGAGTTGCAGCGGGCGCAAGACACGCTGCGGCAGGCCCAATTACAGGAGCAGTTCGCCATCGGTCAGCTGGGGGTGCTCATTGGCGCACAGTGCGCCTTTGCCGTGGTCAAGCCCAAGGATGATGTCGGGACCCAAGACCTGCCGCCAGACACACAGACGCGAGAGCTCACGCACAAGGCCTTGCACGTCAGACAGGATCTACAAGCGCAACAATTGACCCTGCTGGCTTCGCGCGCCAGCTGTAGCAGTGCATGGCTAGCGCTGCTGCCGCGCGTGGAGTTGGCGGGTCAAGCCCAATACACCACGAATCCTCTTGGATCCAGTCAAGAGCACTGGGGCGGAGCGGTTATGATTCAGGGGACATGGGATTTGGATGTGATAGGTCGCCATGCGCAAATGCGGCAGGTTGCTTCCGCCTTGCGCGGCGAGAGGATCAAGACAGAGCTGTTGCGACGCCAGGTGCCGGCGCGGGTTCGTGGCCGGCTCAAGGAGCTGGAAGTCAAGCGCCAAAGCGTGGTGACGTTGCGGCGCGGTTTGGAGTTGGCAACGCAACTGCAAGAGGACACGGATTTGTTATATCGACAGGGTTCTGATTCGGTGACCATGAAGGATGTTGTCGATGCCGATTACAAAGCTTTCGAGGCGCGGACCCAACTGACCAAGGCCGAGCTTGAATTGCGGATCATGCGGGCCAAGCTGTTGCATGCGCGGGGTTTGCTGGAACCCGCCACGCTCATGGCTCCGGTCCCGCCGGCGATCGTCGCTCATCCAGAAGAATAACACCCCACCCTGTCGTTGCCGCAGCGCAAGCGCGAAGAATCTCCGCCGTTGTTCCCACTCTCCGCCTTCACGGGGGTGACGGAAGAGAAGTCATACCAATCCCAAAAAATAATGTTACAAAATCGACAACCCCCCGTGCATTCGCCGCTCCCATTTTTTCTGGATTCCCGCCCCTGCTCGGGGTCCAGGAATCCATGAAAGGGCTATAACCAAAAGTTGTGTATGGAGGGTGAGAGAAAGGCGGCATCCCCTGAAGGAATAACAAGTAA
>JBCCEG010000092.1:0-6362 GCA_039030455.1 Myxococcota bacterium
CTTTGATCCTGTGTATTTTTCTCGGGTTACCTTTTCATATCCCTCCGCGCAATTCGGTCTGCAAACCCCCGCGTTAAGCAGTACATACCCCCGCTTGCAGCCCGCGCGACATTGGTGGCTCCGAAAAAAGGGCGTGTCCGGCGGGCAGATATTGCCGTCGCGGGCGTCGGTTCGCCATTGCCCTTGCGCCGTGACCGCTAGATTTCCTATGGCGGCTGCGTCGCTTTGGCCGCCGCCGCAAGCGGCGGTCATCGTCAACATGACGGCAATGGAGAGCCCCGCGAGGGTGGAATGGATGAGGCGCGTGGATGGGATTGTCATGGCCGGTTTCTCCTTTTTTGTTGTCGATTCACAGGAAGAACGCGGGAAGATGGTTGGGTATTCCTTGGCGTTTGGCGGCTCTTTGCCCCACAAAGTTGTGCACTTCGTGCAAATACTTTGTGGGCTGCGCGGGGCGCTGCGATAGCAGTAAGGCTCTGCAGTGCAGAGCCTGGCCCCAAGCAGGGAAGCAGCCTCTGGCTTTTTCCCAAAAAAGTTCTCGCAGGGCTCGATACTTTTTCGGGGCCCTGGCTGCGACCCGGGTCCGAAGGACCCCTGCTTGACGCTGCTTTATGCTTCACTCGGTTTTATGGCACGTTGCTTTGTTGCCGTTTATTTTACAGGTTGGATAACCAGATTCGGGTAAGTTCCACACGCAGATTTCCCTCCCTTGGGGGCTGCGAATCGTGCAGTGACTGAACTCGCCACCACCGCATGTTGCAAGTTCGGTCGGCTCGCAGTTTGCCTTGATGTTATCGGGGGCAGTGACAGCGTAGTCGCCTGGCGCCGGTGGGTCTGAAGGCGTTCCCGATGCCGTGTCGTATGAATTGGAATAACAAAAAGAGGCTTCTTTGTCAAGTAATGTTATATTTCTTCCGTGGTATTTCTTTGTATAATATACCTCTTGTGTTTTTAGCGATTTCGGGCATCCGACCTTGCATTTATAACCGTTAGACGAAGCTTTTTTACAAGAATAAAACTTTGGACATGAATCGCATTTATTATAGCTTTTACGAAGATATTTAAATCCTTTTTGTTTCTTGTAGCATATTGTCTTTGATCCTGTGTATTTTTCTCGGGTTACCTTTTCATATCCCTCCGCGCAATTCGGTCTGCAAACCCCCGCGTTGAGCAACGCATACCCGTGTTTGCAGTTGTAGCATTTGCGGTTTCGATACATTGGCGTGTCCGGCGAGCAGACGTTACCGTCGCGGGCATCGGTTCGCCATTGCCCTTGCGCCGTGACCGCCAGGTTTTGCCCCATGGCCGTGTCGCCGCCGCAAGCGGCGGTCATCGTCAACATGACGGCAATGGAGAGCCCCGCGAGGGTGGAATGGATAAGTCGCGTGGACGGGATGGTCATGGTCGGTTTCTCCTTTTTTGTCGATCCACTACGAACAACACGCTGCCGCCCTTGTGTATTCCCTTGGCGTTCGGCGGCTTGACGCCCTTTTATTCTTCACTCGGTTTTATAGCACGTTGCTTTATTGCCGTTTATTTTACATGTTGGAAAACCAGATTCGGGCAAGTTCCACACGCACATCTCTCTGCCGTTAACAGGGTGCTTCCGAATCGTGCAGTGGCTGTAGGCGCCGATGCCGCACAAGTTCAAATCGTTCAGCGGGCAATTTGCCTTGATGGGGTTGATTTTTGGCAAGGGTAGCTCTTTTTCTTTACCTCCGCAGTCCAGATGGGCGTGACGCGGCCTGTGCAAGTTGGCAGCAACTGGTTTCTCCTTTTTCGAAGAACACGGGAGGACGATTGCGTTATTCCTTGCCGCTGATTTGTCGGACGGAAGGATGACACGGATGCCGGACAATCCGCGCAATCCCAGAATCCGACAAATCAGCGGTACAGACAGTTGGAAAAAGGAGAGATCCGTGTATGTGAAAAAGAGAATGCTTACGGTTGTTGTGCTAGCGCACGTTGCAGGGCTGTCCGCCCCGCGCCGCTTTATGCTTCACTCCGTCCTATCACACCGCGCTTCGTTGTGATTCTCTTCGTTGATTCTGCAGGTTGGGTAACCGAATTGGGGCAAATTCCACACGCACATCTCTCTGCCGTTAACAGGATTTTTCCGAATCGTGCAGTGGCTGTAGGCGCCGATGCCGCACAGACCTAGGTCGTTTAGCGGACAATTTGTCTTGATTTGGCTACTTTTTTTGGGGCTTTCGTCGCCTGGTGCTTTCGGATTTGGTGATGCTTGTGGTTTTGTGTCGTATGAATCGGAGTAACAAAAAGAGGCTTTTGTGTCAATTTCTGTTACATTTCTCTTGCGGCGTTTTACTGTATGAGTTATCTCTTGCGTTTTTAACGACTTTGGGCATCCGATATAGCACCCGCCGACCGGAGATCTTTTACAAGAATAATCCTTTGGACATTTATTGCATCTATCATTTTTTTTAAAATATTTAAATCCTTTTTGTTTCTTGTAGCATATTGTTTTTGATCCTGTGTAATTCGCGTCGGTTACCTTTTCATAGCCTTCCGCGCAATTCGGTCTGCAAACCCCCGCGTAAAGCATTACATACCCCCGCTTGCAGCCCGCGCGACATTGGTGGCTCCGAAAAAAGGGCGTGTCCGGCGAGCAGACGTTACCGTCGCGGGCGTCGGTTCGCCATTGCCCTCGTGCCGTGACCGCCAGGTTTTGCCCCATGGCCGTGTCGCCGCCGCAAGCGGCGTTCATCGTCAACATGACGGCAATGGAGAGCCCCGCGAGGGTGGAATGGATAAGTCGCGTGGATGGGATTGTCATGGTCGGTTTCTCCTTTTTTGTTGTCGATTCACAGGAAGAACGCGGGAAGATGGTTGGGTATTCCTTGGCGTCGGTGTCGGCGTTGTTTCGGCCGCGCTAGCGGCCTTGTAGTGCGGCTGCGAGAGGCAACTGGTTGCCGACCTGGCCCGAAGGGCTTGAGACCGCTTTCCCCCACCCTGTCATTCCCGCGAAAGGTTGTTATCCCTGCCCCCCCAGCAGGGGCAGGAATCCAGAAAAGATGGGGGGTCGGCGAACGAATTGGAGGGTGTCGATTTTGTGAAACTATCTAAGTGGATTGGTATCACCTGAAATCTTGGATAAAAATGGTTGAATTATCGGATGAGGAAATCGGTGGTCGCCGTGGCAAAACGCGTCGCTTGCGCGCTGGGTGTTGACAGCGATCCAGCGTTGCGATAGCGTGAATGCCGTGTCGTTTAAATACAGGAGGAAAAAATGACAAAAGAAAGTCCCGAACCAAATTACGAAAAACTGATGCTATGGAGCTTTATCACCGTTTTTGCCTTGCTAGCATTCTTCACGGTATACAACCACTATTTTCCCGAGGAGAACAAACCGATGCGCCCCGTGCCCACCCGCATGGAGCAAAAAAAGGACTCGGACAAGGCGGCGCGGCCCGATGCCGCCGGAGAAAAAGACGATGGCAAAGCCGGTGGCGGCTAGTACGGGGATTCATGGGACTTGACGGATGGTCGGATGTCGGACAATTCGCACAGTCCCAAAATCCGACAAATCAGTGGTGGAAAAGGAGAGATTCAATGCGTGTGACAAAGAGAATGCTCGCGGTTGTTGTGCTGGCGCACGGCGCGGGGTTGTATGCGCCCGCCGCGGCGGCGGACACGGGATTGCGGCAGGAAGTCAAGGCGCTGCGCCAAGAAGTCGAGGCGCTAAAACGCCAGGTCCAAAAGCCCAGATTTGCTTACTTGGATCTATGGGATCTCCGCGAGGGGCCCTTGGCCAAGACGGCCGAGGGGGCGGGTAAATTGGCCAAGTTGCAAGAGGATTTGGCCCAGCGTCAGGCGAAGCTCGACGCGCGACAGAAGGAATTCCAAGGGCTGCAACAGGAGTTGGCGGCGGGGCAGTCGGGCATTCTAAAACCAGAAGCCTTGCAACAGAAGCAGCGTCGAATTCAGCAAGTGTGGGGCGACATGCAAAAAATGTACGCCGAGTCGCAGAGCGTGTTGGCGAGAAAGGAAAAGGAACTGGTTGAGCAGCTCATGCCCAAGGCGGTCATGGTTGTCAGGGAACTAGAAAAAGAAAGAGGAATTTCTATTCTGCGACTGCCCAAAAAATTGGCGCCGGTGGGCGAGGCGGCATCGCTCCCCAATCTAGAGCCCGAGTTTGTCAGTCGCTACAACAAGCGCTACCCATGGGTGCCCGCGTCGTCGAGCGGCAAGAAAGGCAAACGAGGTAAATAATTATGAATTATTAATTATGAATTATGAGGATCAAACGCCATGAAAAAACTCATAATTCATAATTCATAATTCGTAATGACCTGGAAGCTTGTACTGCTGGGGTTGGTGCTGGTGGCTCTGCTGGGGTTGGGGTGGTTTAAGGCGGGTGTGTTGCAACTAGCGCGGGGCGAGGCGTTGCGAGAGTTGTCGCGCCGTCAATCCGTGCGGCACGAGACACTGTCCGGCTTTCGCGGCAGCATTTACGACCGCCGTGGTCGGTTGTTGGCCATGAGCGCTCCCGTGTGGTCCGCCTATGCGCATCCACCCCAAGTGAAGAATGTTGATCGAGCCGCCGCCGCGCTCGCACCAATTTTGCAACAGTCACCGGACGCGGTGCGTTCACGGTTGCGGTCGAGTCGGCCGTTTGTCTGGTTGGCGCACGCGCTGGGGCCCGGGCAGGCTGAACGGATTCGCGATGCGGGCTTGCCGGCGGTTGGAGCGCAACGGCGCACGCGGCGCTTTTACCCTAACCATACCTTGTTGGGTCAGCTGTTGGGGAGTGTCTCGCTGGACACGGGTCATGGACTAAGCGGCGTGGAACGGGCCGCCGACGCGTTGTTGCGGGGAACCGAGCAATATCGTCGGATCCTTGTGGATGCCTTGGGAAGGCCACTGCGTGGCTTTGTTTTTTCCTGTCATTCCCGCGAAAGCGGGAATCCAGACCGACGGAATACTGGCCTTCATGGGTGGCTCGAGCGTTTTGGTCTAGGCCCCCGTTTTCACGGGGGCGACGGAAAGAGTGGTCAAAACGCTTCTAATGCTGATTTAGACTGTACCAGTGCGGAAGAAACAGTCCGCCCAGCGCCCCCTTCGGACGGCCGAGACTTGCGGCTCACCATCGATGTGGATGTGCAGCACGCGGCGGAGCAGGCGCTGCTACAAGCTGTCCAAAAGCACCACGCCAAGGGGGCATGGGCGATCGTGATGGACGTGCGGACCGGCGATTTGCTCAGCGTGGCCCAGGCGCCCTTTTGTAACCCCAACGCGCCCGATCCGCGCGACGTTGCCTGCCGCAACAGAGGATTTTTTGACGCGGTGGAGCCTGGCTCCGTGTTCAAGGTTGTGACGTTGGCGGCCATGCTGGAGCAAGGCGTGGCAAAGCCCCACGAGCGTATTTTCTGTGGCAAAAAAGGGTATCGGGTGGGGCGGTTTGTGATTCGCGACGTGGCCAAGCGCGAGTGGGCCACCGTGCAAGAGGCCTTTGTGCGTTCCATTAATACCGGCATCATTCGCACGGCCGAGCGGATGGATAGAGGTCGGTTTGAGCAAACCATCCGGCGTCTTGGTTTTGGCCGCCGCACGGACTTGGGGTTTGCCGAGGAGGCGGCCGGTCGGGTTCCCCCCGCGCGGGGGTGGGGCAAGGCCCGTTTCGCCAACATCACCATGGGGTACGGGCTGACCGCTACCTCGCTGCAACTGGTGCGGGCCGCGGCCACCATCGCCAACGGCGGCACGCCGGTCAAGCCGCGGCTTTATCGGTCTTCGCTCGACCTTTCGCACAGTAGAGACGCGATGAATCGCGTCTCTACAGCGGCGGGTGTGAGCGCGACGGACAATCGGAACATGCATAATGCGCCCGCGATTCCACCGGCGCAAACCGCTTTGGCAAGCAAGGCCGCGAGACAGCTGACGGCGATGATGGAGGCGGTGGCCTCGCGCAACGGCCCCGGCCGCAAGGCGCGCATTCCAGGCGTGCGGGTGGCGGTGAAAACCGGGACCGCCGAAAAGGTCGATGCACGCACGGGCACCTACGACAAACGCCGCAATCGATCGTTGCTGCTTGGCTTTGCACCGGCGGAAAACCCGCGCATCGCCGCGATTGTAACGGTGGACGAGCCCGCGGGCGCCAGTGCCTACGGCGGCGATGTGGCCGCGCCACCGTGGCGGCGCATTGTCGAGGCGGCGTTGGCGCGCCCCGCGTTGGCGTGTGGCGGCTTGACATCGCCTTGACCGTTTTTTTTGTCTTGACATTCCGCTTGCATTCTCCCATAGCTAACAAGAAAGGATCTTCTCTCAATTTTTATGCTGTCGCCAAGGGAGTCGGTCGGCGGCCAAAAGCGGGGGAAGCAAGAAGTTTGTGTCACGCGAACACC
>JBCCEG010000093.1:0-6331 GCA_039030455.1 Myxococcota bacterium
TCAAGCACGCGCGCGAGACGCCGGTGGGCCGCATTCCGGCGACGTTGCGGGCGGTGCCCGAAATCGAGGAGGCGTTCGCGGTGCTGGAGGAGATCGGTTTGGACCGGCATGAGCTGGAGTTGTATCGCAAGGCGGACATGGCGAGGCGCGACCGCGCCTCGCAGCTGGAAACCAGCTACGACAAGGGGCACAAGAAAGGCCGTGTGGAAGGACGCGAAGAAGGTTTGGCCGAGGGGGAGAAGAAAGGACGGGAGGAAGGGCTGCTCCAAGGCAAGCGGGATGTGGCACGTAACCTCCTCAAATCAGGCATGGAGCCTGCGGCGATCGCGGCGGCCACCGGCTTGTCGCGCGGCGAAATCCAATCGCTGTGACTTTTATGCGTCGGCCCTGTGTACCTTCGTGAAAACGGGGGCGGGAATGACAAAAATGAAGCGTTATTTTCCGTGATTGGCACCATTTTAATAAGCCGTTTTTCCAGAAAAAAGAAGATGGTTTTTAAAAGAATCGGTGCGATGAGAGGCGGGTTGACTAACTTCGTTTGATGGAATAATCTATACGAGTGGTGAGTTATTATGAATAGAGAATTAAACACTTTTCCCGCAGCGACATGCGTGGCTGTTCGGTAGCAAGGTTTGGCGATCATGTGGACTTGGTTATTAGAGGCTTTGTTGCCACGCAGGTGCGCGCTTTGTCGCGCATTGTCCGCGGGAGAACCCTTTTGCCCCCCGTGCGCGCGGACGATCCACCCAAGCGACGGTGACGCGAGTCATGGAGCCGTTTTGGCTGGATTTGCCTACACCGGCGCCGCGCGCGCGGCGATTCTGGCGGCTAAATTCGACCCCGACCAAACCCGAGCCGAAGCCCTTATCGCCCATTGGGCGCGGGTCTATCACGAAAAACCTTCCTTGCGCAAAGCGTTTGGCGCTGTTGACGCTGTCTGCTTTGTGCCGGTGCACTGGCGGCGCCGCGTGAGTAGAGGGTTTGACTTGTCGTCATTGGTGGCCCGGGCCGTGGCCGGGTGCCTGAACGCTCCCGTGCTCGATGCGCTTGTCTGCCGACGTTTCGATCCGTCGTTGTCAAAGACGGCGTCTCGCGACGAGCGGATCAAGATGACAACAGGCCGTTATGGCTTGCGCATTCCCGCGCACGCGATTGCTAGCAAGCGATTGTTGCTGGTGGATGACGTGGTGACGACGGGCTCGACACTGGGGGCGGCGGCGGTGCCGTTGCAACAAGCCCGCGCTCAGGTGCTCGCGTTTGCCTTGGCGGCAACGCCTCTTAACAACCAAAACCAGGCGCGGTCATGAACAAGGGCATCGGACTTCTGGTTGTTGCAACCCTGGCCGCGAGCGGCTTTGCCGCCACACCTTCCGTTGATGTTGATGTAGAGGCATCGTGCGGTGGTCTGCGGGGTTTTTCAAACAGTAGAGACGCGATTAATCGCGTCTTTACGAACGCGGACACGGGGAGTTCCTTCGCGCCTGCGCTGCCGGATGACAAGTGGAACGCCCGGAATAACGGGGAGAGCGATCAAGACATCCGCATCGCCCCTTCAACTCCATCGGCCCGGAACGCTTTAGCAAACAAAGGGGCGCAGCCCCCGAAAGGGTGTTTTTTCGAGGGTTTTGCGTTGTACGAGTCCTCTCGCTATGCAACCGCCGAGCGCGTGTGGCGCGGGTGCTTGCCCGCGGCACGCAACACGAAATGGCACGAGACAACCTTATGGTATTTGGCGCTGACAGCGCGGCTACAGAATAATTCCGCCGTTGCGCAAGACCTGCTGCAGCGGCTGCTGCGGGAGCATCCCAGATCCACCAGCAAGCCTAAATATCTGTTTTGGCTGGGCGACAGCTTGCAAGCTCAACGCCGATGGGAACATGCCCGTGCGCTCTTTGCGTTGCTGGCGCACGAGGGGCCGTCTGGGCATTATGGGTTGCTTGCCCATCGCCGTTTGGAACGGATGCCGGCTCCCGCCAAGCCCCCTCTTGCATTGTCAGGCGGCATGCTCCCCGCCAAAAAAGGCGCGCACCCAAGAGACTTGGTTGCCGCGGAAGTCGTGCCTTCTTCCGGCATGCCTTGGAGCGGCACGATGGAGCATCTTTTCTCTCAAGAAACCGCGCGGGAAACGCATCTTCATCCCACTGTCGACCCGCCGCGGGGTGTTTCGCGGAATTCTTATCCCACGCCCTGGTTGAAAATCGTCACGCGCGAGAGCAAGCGCACGGGGGTTTCGGCCAGTTTGGCCTATGCAATCATGCGCGAGGAAAGCCATTTTGCCCCGCGCGCGCGTAGTCAACGAGGAGCAAGGGGAGTGATGCAACTGCTCCCTGGTACGGCCAAGGAAGTTGCGCGCGAAATGAAGCGCAAGTCACCCACGATCAGGGATTTATATGTGCCGAGGCGTTCCATTGCCCTGGGAATGCATCATTTGCGCTCGTTGAAGCGAGAGTTGTGCAAGAGCGATATGGAGGAGGGGCGTTGTCTCATCATGACGGCCGTGGGGTTTAACGCGGGCAGACAGTTAGCCAGAAGGCTGCGGGCCTGTTGCCAACACTTGCCGGATGACTTGCTCGTGGAGCGTATTCCTTACGAGGAAACGCGCGAGTACGTGCGTAAGGTGCGGCCTAGCGAACAGGTATATCGACGGAAGTTGACTCCCGTGGATTCCCCCAATCCCGCGCGGGCGGCCGCTTTGCGACAGGAACGTCGCGACTCCCGCAGTGTGCGCGACGGATGAGGTACAATAGCTGAATGGGGTTTGCAAAAAGTCATGGAGATTGCTCTTCGACGGTTCCACAATGGATTCGGCGTTTTCGGAGACTTCCAAAATGTAGAGACGCGATTAATCGCGACTCTACGACGGCGGAATGCACCAAAACGGATTCCCGCCTTCGGGGACTTCCAAAAAGTCCGGCGGGCTGTTTTTCCAAGGGAAAACCAACGGAATGTCCCAAAATGGATTCCTGCTTTCGCAGGAATGACAGAGTGGGGAAATCCGCTTCAAACCTGGGTGAAAACGAAAGTTCAACAAAAGAGCGTACACTTTCTCTGTCATTCCTGCGAAAGCAGGAATCCACTGAAAAAACACTCGACAACGACTTTGCTGACTTTTTGGAAGGCCCCTTTCGCAGGAATGACAGGGTGGACAAACCCGCATCAAAATTGGATAAAAACGAGCAGCCGACAAAAAACAGTACAATCATTTTGTCATTCCCGCGCAAGCGGGAATCCATGGAAAAGCAAGGAAGAAACGAATCCACTGACTTTTTGGAAGGTCCTTTTCGTAGGAATGACAAGGTGGGAAGCACCGTTTCACAAGTGGACGAAAACGAAAGTTCAACAAAAAACATACACTTTGTTTGTCATTCCCGCGAAGGCGGGAATTCACTGTGAGAGAGTGCGATCATTTGATTGATGAAAGGATTTTTGAGAATGGGAGGAAGTGAGAGATGGGTCTATTAGGTTCTCTGTGGGGCGGTCGGCCTACGGCTAAGGCTATTAGCAAGCAGGCAACCCTGGCCAAGGATCCCTACGTGCAATCCGAGTATCGCATGGCCGCGATGAACAAGTTGCTTAAATGGCAGACGAAGGAGAGTCTGTTGGCGGTTCTTGGCCGATTTGCCGTTGTGGCCCAATCCCCCCACTGGGATGAGGAAGAAAAGGTCTGGCTCAAGGATCAGTTGTCGCAACGGGGAGAACTTGCCAAGGAGACGATCGTGGAGTTTATGCGGTCTACGGGCGCCATAACGCACCCCGCGCAGGTGCTCTCCCGCCTCTGTTCGGATCAAGAGGAATTCGTTAGGTATCTCAAAGGCGCGCTTACGGATCGTCCACCGGAAGACTATCGTTCCGCGCAGGCCAAACGCGAGTTGATTCTAGCCCTGCAGGCTACCGAGGTTGGCCATGCGATCGACTGCGTCACTGTTTATCTAGCTGATCAGAGCGATGATGTGCGGTGCACGGCAATTGATGCTGTCCGCGCGCGAGGAAATCCGGCCCTGCAGAAGCAGTTGGTGGGTATGTTGGCCGACGACAAGAATTCGCCACGCGTGTTGCGTCACGCGGCCTCGGCGGTCAGTGAGTTGCGTTTGCCGGTGGGGAGCGAATTGCAATTGCAGTTGGCCCAGGCAGTAGCCCAAAACTATCGTGTGGAGGGTGGCAAGCTCAAGGCGATGGCGGTTGAAACAGGCGCGGGCTCAAAGCCGGATTTTTAGCGACGTGTTGCAATGTCATGCGTTTGATCAGGTTTCCGTCTCGGTGCCGCCGCAGCACTTGGGGAAATAACAGTCCGTCGGGTTCATGCGTTCGCCAGGCGCTGTAACGGCTGTCAAACACCTTTTGTTTGCCTCTCTTATTGTCGATCCGCGTGACGCGTAGCGGAATCGCTTGTTCCTTATCGATCCACAGGCGGGCGCGGTGCGTTTCGCGCGGCATGCCGCCGATAAGCCAGGCGATTCGGCCGTCCGGTGTTCGGTCAAGCGACGCCTTTGTTATGTTGATGCGTCGGTCGCGTAGACGATTTAGCCAGCATGACGCGGCGGCTCGCGACGGTTTTTCCCGCGCGCATGTAAACAGTTCGAGCAGAATGTCGGGCCGGTTAGTGATCCGTTTGGGTGGCTGAGACGACCGTAGAAGCCATGCTTGCCCCTTTACCCTGACAATCGAGCGGTTGCCGTTGGCATCCGTCCGATTTAATCTCATGGAGTTGGGAGCTTGAAACAACCACTCCTCGGTTGCTGTTTGAGAATTCCAAACGACGCGGAATGATTTGAGGTTCTCCTGGCGCGCGCGGTTGACGACTTGTTCCAAAATCCACCTAGCCGGCGGGACGAATGCGTGGGCGGACTGGGCTTTGATGAGGAGCAGCAGTGCCATCGCGCCGGCGTTGACAAGGGAGAAGCGGCTCTTGGGGTTTGCTGGTGCGTGTCTCAAGACTATCCCCCCCTGCCGCTGTTCCTCAAGGAGGAAGGGCCGGCTTGACAGTCGGCGCACAAGCCGTAGATTTCCATGCGTCGTCGCATCACGCGAAAGTGGTGTTGCCGCGCCACGCGTTCCTGCAGCGTGTGGATGTCGTTGTTGCGGAATTCGACGAATGCACCGCAGGCGGTGCAGATGAGGTGGTCGTGTTGTCCGTGCGCGTCGATATTGGGTTCAAAGCATGCTTGACCGTTGTCAAAGTGATGGCAGCGGGCCAAACCACATTCCTGCAACAGTTTAAGCGTGCGATAGACAGTCGCCAGGCCTACCTTGGGGTCACTTTCGCGCACGGCATGCAGCATGTCTTCGGCCGTCATGTGTTCATTGAGTCGAAAGAATGTTTGGGCGATGAGCTCACGTTGTTTGGTCGCCTTCAGTCCCTTTTTGTTTACACACCGACGCCAGGCTTGTAGCGGATCTTGCGCTAGGTTTGTTCCCCTTTTGGCTTGTGTCATCTTTTGTCATCGTATCAGGCCTAAACCCCCGACTCGCCGGTGCCGTCAGGGGCTATTGTCGCTGTTGCGGTTGATCAAGGCAAGCGCGGCGTCAACGCCTGCCGCGTGCAACAGCGCTTGTTCATGCCGCAGCTGTAGCAGCGCTTCGCGCGCGCCGCGCTCGTGGTCCATGCCCAGCAGATGGCACATGCCGTGGGCTGTTAGCACCGCGATCTCCTCGCACAAGGTATGCCCTAGGCGGTCGGCCTGGCGCCGCGCCACGTCAACACAGATCAGCAGATCTCCCAGGGGAGTGTCTACATGCGCCTCCCGGTGTCCTCCATCGTGCTCCTCGTGCGCGACCAGCGACAGCACGTCGGTGCTTTTCGCCACGCCGCGCCACTTTTGGTTGAGTGCTCGCATGTGTTCCTCTTGCACGAATGTGACAAAGACCCAGCGCCGCGATGCTTCGGCGACACTGGCGATGACACGCCGCACCGTAGCCAGAATCGCTTGCCGCCGGGGCTTTGGCAAAAACTCCCGCCCGTCGATGACAATGCGCGCGTTGGTGCTTGTTTGGTTCATTTCACGGAGAAGTCATTTCCGCGCCAGGCACTCAATTCGCTCAAGCGGCAAGCCGGTGAGCTCGGCGACGGTCGCGGGATCCGACCCTCGCTCGATCATGCGGGCCGCCATGAGCTCTCGCTCTTCCTCCCGTCCTTTCTTCTCCCCCTCGGCCAAACCTTCTTCGCGTCCTTCCACACGGCCTTTCTTGTGCCCCTTGTCGTAGCTGGTTTCCAGCTGCGAGGCGCGGTCGCGCCGCGCCATGTCCGCCTTGCGATACAACTCCAGCTCATGCCGGTCCAAACCGATCTCCTCCAGCACCGCGAACGCCTCCTCGATTTCGGGCACCGCCCGCA
>JBCCEG010000094.1:0-6280 GCA_039030455.1 Myxococcota bacterium
ATACTTCCTCTGTAAGAAGCGTCGGCTTTTCGCCCGACGGCCGGCATCTGGCCTCCGCCAGTTCTGACCAGACGGTGCGTGTTTTCGAGGTGGAGTTGGAGATGCGTGTGACACTGCGCACGAAATGGATGGCGGGTCATCCGTCGCTGAATCTGGACGAAGCGGACTTTCGTGACGCGACGGGTTTGTTACCGGTGCAACAGAAGCTGATCCGTGAAAACGGAGGGTTTTTGGAAGGTTCGGACGAGTAGGGTTGGGGCTTTGATTGTCTAACGGGGGGTTACGCGCGGGAGAATTGGCCTGCTCGGCAAGATTGGGTCGGCGAGGTTGTGCATTGGATTCAAAAGTACCACGGCGCGCGCGGCGAGACGGAGCAAACGTGGCGCGCCGACAAGGAGAAGCAGCGGAAAGAGGAAGAAGATGAAAGGCGCGAGCGTGCGTGGGAGGAGCTTACGCATCGTGAAAGGGAGCGTGGCAATGAGCTTTATATCAAAAGAGAGGATAATTGGTATAAAGATGAAAGTGATATAGATAGCGATATTTATGAGTCTACAGAAGAGGATGATGGTAGTGATACAGATGGTGATGTTTATGAGTTTACAGAGACAGATAGTGAATATACAAACGGTGATGGTGAGGATCATGATGAGGAGTTGGAGGAGGCGTTTATCAGTGGTCTAGCTGACGATGTAGCGGCGGACGATTGAGTTTTGGCGAGTGAAGCCTCGGCTCTTTTTTCGCGCCAAACCGGTTGACAAGTTGGCGGTGTTGCTGACACGGTGATCGCGTCCACTTCGCTTGGGCAAGCCAAGACCCTGGGGGTCTTGGGTTTTTCCAAGCGATCACAACACTGCGAGGAGCAAGGAACATGGTGTCATGAATCACGCTGTTGGGGGTTGCATGGAATCAAGAAAAAATAGAAACCAAAATCAAGGCGATCATCACGGGCGCGGACCACTTGATATGAAATCGCCACAGCGGGCTGATTTTGACGAATAGGGGTGAAGAGCGTGACAGCTCGCGCACCGCGTTGTCGGCACCCCAAACCCAGCCCACGAACAGCGTTGTCAGCAGACCCGTGATCACCATGCCCAACCCGCCCCAGACAAAGTCCATCACGTCATAAAATCCCCGCGCGCCGCAGAGTTCCACGCTGCTCAGCCAGGGGGAGCCGCCCTTGGCGTAAAGGCTGGGAATGCTGAGGAAAAAGGAGAGAAAGCCGACGAGAAAGACGCATGGTGTCCGATTCCAATGCATCACTTTTCTTAGCGTGTGGCTGGCTGTCTGCAGCAGCGCGATGCAGGTTGTCAGGCCGGCGATAGCCAAAATGGCGAAAAAGCTTGCTTGAAAAAAGGCGCCCAACGGCAGTTCCCGCAGAATCGCGGGGATGGTGTTGTAAACCAATCCCGTCCCCTGGCGCAGCTGCTGGCCGGTGGCGAACAGCGCGGGGAAAATGATCAGGCCCGACAGAAAGGCGACCGCAGTGTCAAAGAGGGAAATATAAAAGGCCGATTGGGGCAGATTTCTGTCTTTTTTGGTGTAACCGCCATAGGTGATTAACACCGCTTCGCCAATGCACAGCGAGAAAAAGGCCTGTGACAGCGCGTAGAGCCAAGATTCGCTTGTCAGTTTGGAAAAATCCGGACGTAGGTAGTAGCTCAAACCCGCCAGACTGTTTGGTAGCAACAGCACGCGGACCACGAGGATGAGCTGGATGATGACAAGAATCGGCATGGTGATGGTGCTGAATTTTTCCAAGCCTCGGTTCAGCCCGCGAAAAACGATGTATGAGGAAATAAAGTAGAAGATAACCAGGTAGGGGAACGTGCCTGTTGGGTCGGCGGCGATTTGCTCAAGCGTTGTCGGATTGCCCGTGACAAACTCCTTGGTAAACACGATGGTCCATGTGCAAATCACGCTGTAGTAGCTGAGGATGCAGAAAGCCGTTAGAACTCCCAGTGCTCCCGCGAACCGCCACCGTTTGTGTCGCGGCGCCACCGCGGCAAAGCTAGTGATGGGATCCGCTCTGCCGGCACGACCCAGCGCGAATTCCGCCAGCATCAGCGGCAACCCGAAAGCCAACACACAGGCTAAATACAGCAGCAGAAAGGCACCGCCGCCGTGTTCACTCACCATCTGGGGGAAACGTTGGAGGTTACCGAAACCGACGGCGGCGCCGGCGGATGTTAAGATGAACCCCAATCGGGAGGTCCACTGGGGGTGGCTTGTTGTTGAGTCCTTCATGGCGTTTTTCTTAAAAGCCCGCCGTGTTCTTTTTCAATGGATTCCTGCTTTCGGGGACTTCCAAAAAGGTCGGCGGGTTGCTTTTCCAATGAAAAGTTGGCGGAATCCACTGAAAAAGTACCAAAAAGCGGATCCAATGGGTTTTTGGAAGGCGCCTTTCGCGGGAATGACAGAGTGGGGTGGTTTTTCCCTTGGTCATCCTGAGCGGTAGCGTAGCGACGCCCCTTGTCATTTTGAGTCTGTCCGCAACGGTAGTGAAGGACAGACGAAGAATCTCCCCGCGCGGCGCGGGGTTGGGGAGATCCTTCCTCGCTTCGCTCGTCAGGATGACGGGATGGGTGTTTTGTTTCTGTTGGACGGCTCATTGAAAGGCAAGCAGTCCGGCCTGTTGCAAAAGAATGATTCCCACCGCGCACGGCACCACGAAGCGCACGAAGAAGAGCCAAGGCCGATGCAGCCCCGCGAGTCGCGAGCCCTGGACGAATCCCTCTTTGCAAACGGATTGATCCACGACCCAGCCGACGAATAGAGAAGTGAATAACGCCGCTATCACCAACATCCAGTCCGTGAGCAAATCCAGCGTGGCGAAAAAGCTCTTGCCATAAATCGCTTCCCACAGGGGGAACAAGTCGACAACGGCGGTGGGCAGGCCGACGATGAAACCCGCCAGACAGCCTAGCAAGACGCTGCGCGGGCGGCTCCAGCCCCATGTATCCATCAGGTTGGCCACCACCGCTTCGAGCATCGCCACCGACGAGGTGAGGGCGGCGAAAAGCAGCAGGACGAAAAAGAGCACCGATAGCAGCAGCGATCCAGACAGCTGCTCGAACACATAGGGCAGCGTTTTAAAGACCAACCCTTCGCCGCCTTGCGGCGCGAAGCCGAAGGTGAAGACAAAGGGGAAGACCATCAACGCGATGAGCACGGTGACCACCACGTTGGCGATGCCGATGGTCAGGGCTGTTTTGGGGATGTCGTGCGTGGGTCGCAGATAGCTGCCGTAGGTGAGAGTCATGCCAAACCCCAAGCTTAGCGAAAACAGCGAAAGTCCCAATGCCTTGAGTGCTCCGTGAGGCGTGAGCGCGGCGAAATCGGGGGTGAGGGCATAGCGAACGGCTTGACCGAATCCGCTCAACGTGCAGCTGTAGGCGACCAGCCCCAGCAAGACGGCGAACAGTCCCACCGCCATCACCCGACTATAGCGCTCGATCCCTTGTGAGATTCCAGGCAACACCATCAAACCCGTCAGACCTAGAAAGAGGACCTGAAACAGGACATTAAGCTCGCCCGATGCACGAAACAGGTCGAAGAGATCGCTCACCTGTTGCACGGATTTCCCTTGCAGGGCATCGGTGAGGGCGATGAGAATGTAGTGCAGTCCCCAGCCGGCCACCACGCAGTACCAACTGAGCACCAGCAGGGCGCCTATCGCGTTGAGCCGGCCCACCGCGCTCCACCCCGAATTGGGGCGAGACAGGCGCGTGAAGATGCCGATGCTGCCACGACGCCCCTGCCGACCCAGCACCAGCTCGGCGGCGAACAAAGGCGTGGCCACGAACAGGGTGCACGCCATAAACAGGATGATAAAAGCGCCGCCGCCGTTTTGTCCCATAATGTAGGGCAGTTTCCACAGGGTCCCCAGACCGACAACCGATCCAATGGATGAAAGGAGAAAGCCTAGTTGGGATTGCCATTGATCCCGTTCTTGTGTTGCCGGTTTTATATCGCTCAATGTTTCCTCCATTTTTTTGTCATTCTTGATCCTTTTGTCATTCCTGCTTTTTTCATTCCCGTTTTTTTGTCAGTCCCGTTTTTTGTCATTCCCACGCAGGGGGCCTTCCAAAAAGTCATTGACTCCGCTTTTTTCTTGTTTTTCAGTGGATTCCTGCCCCTGCTCGGGGGCAGGGGTGACAACCTTTCGCAGGAATGACAGGGGAAGTGTACGATTTTTTGTTGGGCTCTCGTTTTTATCCAGGTTTGAAGCGGATCACCCCACTTTGTCATTCCTGCGAAAGCAGGGATCCATTTTGGAGCGTTCCGCCAACTTTTCCTCGGGAAAACAGCCCGCCGACCTTTTTGGAAGTCCCCGCAGGCGGGAATCCATTGAAAAACGCTTTCTTTTCTTGATGTAGAGACGCGATGAATCGCGTCTCTACGAATGTGATTTATGATTGGCTCCCAAAATGGATTCCTGCTGAGTTTACCCCTGCGAAAGCAGGGGCAGGAATGACAGGGTGAAATGATATCGTTCATCAACTTCAACTCAAGCTTGTTAGTGATGCATGCAATAGCCCCGCGCGTTGGAGCACGATGAGGATAATGCTTGTGGGAATAACCAAGCGCACGCACCACAGCCAGGTCTGGTAAAGCTTCCGGCTCCGGCCCGCGCCGCTGCAAAACTCTTCGCGGCGTGCGCGCGCCGGCAGGCGCCATCCCACGAATAGGGTTGTGATCAGGGCCGCCAGCGCGATCATCCAGTCCCCAAGCACGTTGCACGTTGCTAAAAAACTCGTGCCGTAGATTCGAGACCACGAGGCGAACATCACGCCCGATTCGCCTAGCGCGGTGGGCAGCCCCAACACAAATGCCGCGCTGCCGGCCATGACCACGCCGCGGCGCCGCGGCCATTGCAGCAAGTCCATGAGGTTAGCCACCAAAACCTCTAAAAACGACACCGAAGACGTGAGCGCGGCGAACAACAGCAGCGTGAAGAACGTCACCGACAGGAGCATGCCCCCCCGCAGCTGCTCAAACACAAACGGCAGGGTTTGAAAAATCAAGCCTTCACCCATGCGGGGCGCGAAGCCGAACGAAAAAATCAGGGGGAAGACGGCCGTGGCGATGAGCACGGCGGCCACGACGTTTGCCATGGCGACGATCAGCGACAGCTTGGGAATATCTTCGCGAGACTTCATGTAGCTGCCGTAGGTGATAATGGGTCCGTAGCCCAGGCTAAGGGTAAACAGGGCCAGCCCGAGCGCTTGCAGCATGGCACGGGGGGTTAGGGCGGCCCAATCGGGGAGGAATACGTAACGCACGGCTTGGCCGAAGCCGGGCAGCGTGGCGCCGTAAAGGGTGAGCCCCAGCAACATGACAAACAGACCCGAGGTCATCACGCGGCTCGCGCGCTCGATGCCGCGCGACAGCCCGCCGGCGACGATGGCCGCCGTGCATGTCAAGAACAGTCCTTGAAACAGCACGTTGAGCTCGGGGCTGACACGGAACAAATCAAACAGCGCGGCCACTTGTCGCGGCGATTTCCCGTCCAAGCCGTTGGTCAGGGCCATGAAGATGCAGTGCATGCCCCATCCGGCGACGACGCAGTACCAGCTGAGAATGAGGAGGGCGGCGGCGGCGGCCAGCCACCCGCCTAGGTTCCACGCGGAGCCCTCGGGGGCAAATCGGGCGAATGCGCCGATGGTGCCGCGCCGGCTCGCGCGGCCCAACAACAGCTCGGCCGCGAACAGCGGCGTGCCCACCACGATATTCAGGACCAAAAACAGGGCGATAAAAGCGCCACCGCCGTTTTGCCCCATGGTATAGGGGAGTTTCCACAAGGCTCCTAGACCGATGGCCGAGCCCGAAGCCGCTAGCACGAATCCCAGTCTCGAACTCCACGTCTCCCGCGCTTGTTGTTCCATTATTTACCGGCCACTGCCCGCATGTTCATTGGCCCTAGTCTACCACCCCCAAGGGGGGTTTGCTTCTTTCCCGCGAAGTTTGACGCTCCGCGCCAATACTTTGCGGGGACCCTTTGCGCTAAGCTGAAAGTATGATGACGAACGTAACCAAGCGCGGCCAAAAGCCGCGGCGGCGCGAACGGCCGGATCTTGGACCGATCCGTGAAAGCGATCTGATCTTTCGCGCGCTGATGCAGTGTCTGGCGTTCTATCGCGCCTTTTTGGCCAAGCGCCTGCCCGCGCGCATCCGGCGGCGTATCGATCTGAGCAAGCTGCGTGTTCTGAAAACCAACCGCATCGGTCCGGGGCTGGACGAACGGATCGTCGACTGCGTGTTCCTGGTGCCGCTGAAGACG
>JBCCEG010000095.1:0-6269 GCA_039030455.1 Myxococcota bacterium
CCTCTAGCCCAAAAAACAGCTCCGGCTCAATCCGAAGCACACCCTGTAAACAAGTCCCTCAACCCTCTCTCCACACTTTGCCAAAAGGGATATCTGTGCTTTGCACAAATGGGGACATCTCTACTTTGCGTTGACACCCCGACTCCATGAGGTTGCTCTTTTACATATCCTCTCATCACTTTGTTCCGGCTTCAAGTAAGACCAAAGCAACAGCCGACATAATGCTATGCTTGCATCCATGAGAGAGTACTCTTGCATCATCAATCCGTCGGGCAAGCCGCCCGTGGGTCTTTCTAACTTCGCCAAGCTGGCACGGGGCGACTACTGCTTTGTGGACAAAACCCTGTTTATCAAGGAGGTGCTGGACGCGGGCGACGACGTCACGCTCATCACGCGCCCGCGCCGGTTTGGCAAGACCATCAACATGGACACGCTGCACTGTTTTCTCCAGCAGCCCGCGGGGGGTTGTAGAGACGCGATTAATCGCGTCTCTACAACGGCGGAGCGTTCGGGAGAAAACAACCTCTTCGCCGATCTAGCGATCAGCCGCGCCGGCGAGGGCTATCAACGGGAGCGCGGCAAGCGGCCGGTGCTGTTTCTTTCGTTCCGCGCGGTCAAGGAGTTGGAGTGGGAAGCCGCGTTTCGCCGCATGAGCGCGTTACTGTCGGATTTAGCACAAGAAGCAAGCCAAGAGGCCCCGGTGAATTCCTTGACTCCCAGCCAACAAGACATTCTGCGCAAGGTGATCCGGAAACAAGCTCAACCCGAGGAGTGCGAGTCTATTTTGGCGATCCTCACCAAGCTGCTCACCCTCAAGCACGAGGGCATGACGCCGTGGGTGTTGATCGATGAGTATGACGCGCCCCTGCAGGCGGCCTACCAATACGACTACTACGAGCTCATGCGCAACTTGATGAAGGGGTTGTTGGGTGACTCCCTCAAGGACAACGACTTTTTGCATCGGGCCGTGATCACCGGCATTGTCCGCGTGGCGAAAGAAGATATCTTTTCGGACTTGAACAATCCGGGCATTTACGGCGTGTCGCAAGATCGTTTCGCTTCTTCGTTCGGCTTTACCGAGACCGAAGTCAAGGAGCTGCTTGCCGCGCGGGGTCTATCCGACCGCCTTGACACGGTGCGGGATTGGTACAACGGGTATCTGATCGGCATGGATAAACCGGTCACGATTTACAACCCGTGGTCCTTAATCAACCACCTGGCCAATCCTACCCGAACACCGCAACCCTACTGGGTCAACACGAGCACGAACCATCTGGTGCGCGAGCTGCTCACGCAGGCGGACGTGACGGTCAAGCGAGGATTGCGGGAGTTGCTGGACCCCGCGCGCGACCACGCCACCGCTCAACCGGTGTGTGAGTACGTTCCGTTGCGCGAGGTGAAAAAAGACCCCAAGAACCTGTGGGGGTTGTTGCTGGCCGCCGGTTATCTCACGCGGACGGAAAAAGCCCCCGACAACTCCGGCACAACGATGCAATTGCGCATTCCCAACCACGAAGTGCGGCGTGTGTACAGCGACCTGGCGGAGCGCTGGTTGGGCGGTGGCGAAGTCGGCGAGGGCGGCGGCATGCAGTTGCTGGAGGCGCTGATGGCCGGAGAAGTGGATGTCTTTGCCGCTCGGTTTGAACAGCTGGTGCTAGAAAGCATGAGCTATTTTGACGCGGGGGGTCGAGAACCCGAACGTTTTTATCACGGCTTTATTCTAGGGATGATGCAATACCTCCGCGACCGCTACATTGTGGATTCGCAACGCGAAAGCGGTCTTGGCCGCTACGACTTGGCGCTAGAGCCCAAGGACAAGAGCAAGCCGGGGTTCGTGCTGGAGTTCAAAACGTGTTTGCGACAGTCCGATTCCCTAGACGAAACAGCCCAAAAAGCCTTGCGGCAGATCCAAGAAAAGCGCTACCACATCAACCTATTCCAACGCGGCGTCAAGTCCGTCATCGCGTTGGGACTGGCGTTCAAGGGGAAAGAGACGGCCGTGGCGCACGCAACGCCGGCCGGTGTGGAGCAATCGGCTAAAGTCGGGCCGATCGGCACCGGCGAGAAGATAGTGAAGAACTAGGCGCTGTCTGCTTCTCGTGCTAAGACAAAAGCATGCCGGTACGTCCAATCCGCAAAGTGCTCGTAGCCAATCGCGGCGAGATCGCCGTGCGCGTCATGCGCACCTGTCGTGACCTAGGCATTGCCGCGGTTGCCGTCTACTCTCCCAGCGACCGCGCGTCACTGCACGTTCGCTACGCCACCGAGGCCTATCCGTTGCGGGGCCCCTCCGAGCGCGCGGGTTATCTGCACGTAGAGCAGATCGTCGCCATCGCGCGACGGTCGGGGGCCGATGCACTGCATCCCGGCTACGGCTTTCTGTCGGAAAACCCAGCGCTGCCCCGCGCGTGCCAACAGCAAGGCGTTACGTTCATCGGCCCTTGTGCCGAAGTAATGGAAACGATGAGTTCGAAAACACAAGCCAGACACACCATGCAACAAGCCGGCGTGCCGGTGGTGCCGGGTCTGCAACACGCTGCCGGCAGTGAACAAGAAGCACTCTCGTGTGCCCGAAAAATCGGCTTTCCCGTCATGCTTAAGGCCGCTTTGGGCGGCGGCGGCAAGGGGATGCGCAAGGTGGACGATCAAGCAGCATTCTCGTCGGCTTGGCAAGCAACACGCGGCGAAGCCAAGCTATCTTTTGGCGACGACACCGTGTACGTGGAAAAGTTTCTGGACAAGCCCCGGCACATCGAAGTGCAGGTGTTTGGCGACACCCACGGCCGCGTACGCGCGTTCCCCGAACGGGAGTGTTCCGTGCAAAGGCGGCACCAAAAGGTGTTGGAAGAGTCTCCAAGCCCTTTCGTCACCGACGAACTACGCTCACGCATGGCCACTGTCGCGTGCCAAGCGGCGGCGGCGGTGGGGTATGTGGGCGCGGGCACGATCGAATTCCTGGTGGACGCGAACCGGAACTTCTACTTTATGGAAATGAACACGCGGCTGCAGGTGGAGCACCCGATCACCGAGATGGTGACGGGGCTGGACCTGGTCAAGCTGCAAATCGACATCGCGCAAGGAGCGCGCCTAGATCAACTGCTCCCCGCCAAACCGCTGCAAGCGCGTGGTTGGGCCATGGAAGCACGGGTATGCGCCGAGGATCCGGCGCAAGGATTCTTGCCCTCCCCCGGCCCAATCCATCACGTGCGCCAACCCGGCGGCCCCTTCGTGCGGACCGATACGGCCGTGTACGCGGGGTGGGAGATCACCCCCGACTACGACCCCCTTATCGCCAAGGTCATCGCGTGGGGAGCGGATCGGGCTAGTACGTTGGCACACCTAGATCGAGCCCTGGCGGAATTCACCATCAAGGGTTGCAAAACCAACACCATGTTCCTGCGCCAAGTGTTGCATTTTCAGGACTATCGCGGTGGCGACTACGACACGGGCATCGTCCAACGTCTGTTGAACCAGTCGCCCGTCTGGCAGGGGCATGAACATCGCAAAATGGCTCTTTTAGGCGCCGCCGTGCTCAACTTCGAGCGAGAAAGGCAGTCGCAAGCCCGGGTTTCCCCCACCGAAACCAGCGCCGACGGCCACAACGCTTGGCGCTCCTGGGTCACCGCGTCTTGAAAACCTATGGCTAAAATGACATTCATCGCCTCGCTGCGGGGGCAAGAACATGTTCTTGAAGTCGACGATCACGACCACGCCGACGGGCAATACACCGTGCGTTTAGACGGCGAGGAACATACACTTGACGCACGCTTCATGCCTTCGGATATCACATCCGTGCTCATCGACGGCAAAAGCTACGACGTGGACTTGGACCGGTCGGGCCACACGCGCGACCCCCTCGACAGCCACTTGCTCGTCCACGTACGTGGGCGCGTGGTCCACCTAGAGATGCTTGAGCAGCGCCGCAAGCGGCTCAAAGACATGCAAGAGACACTGCAGCATCACGAAGGCCCGCCGGCAATCTATTCACCAATGCCTGGCAAGGTGGTTCGCGTGCTCGTGCAACAAGGGGACAGAGTCAGCCATAACCAAGGTTTAGTCGTGGTAGAAGCCATGAAAATGGAAAATGAACTGCGCGCGCCCAAGGATGCCGTCGTCAAACGCGTGGCAGCCCAACCGGGGCAAACCGTGGCAGCCGAACAAATGCTGATTGAGCTAGCGTGAAGCGCGCTCCTTTGTCATCCGGCACGAGCGGCAGCGCCACTCTGTCATCCCTTCGCTTCGCTCAGGATCTCCTCGCGTTGCGACGGATGGGGAGATCCTTCGCGTCGCTATCGCGACACTCAGGATGACAAAAAGGACGAACTTAGGATGACGAAAAGGAGCAGAGTCACGCGGGGGGCAGCAAGCGTTCCACCTCGCGAGTCGTGCGCCGGACGGATTTAACCGAACGGGCAAAAGCAGCGTGCTCCCGCTCATTGAGCGGCAACTCGATGACACGTCGTACACCCGTTGCATCCAGGATCGTCGGCACGCCGACGAACAGACCGTCGACACCGTACTCACCGTTGAGCAAGGTGGCGCAGGGCAACAACCGTCGCTGATCCAGCAGCACGCTTTCAGCCATCTCCAACGCAGCTTGCGCCGGAGCATAAAAGGCGGACCCCTTGCCCAACAAACGCACAATCTCCCCACCGCCCTTGCGCGTGCGCTCGGTCAACGCGTCCAGCCGCTCTTGCTCCAGCAACCCCATCTCCACCAATTGGGGCAACGGAATGCCGCCCGCGGCGGAAAAACGCGGCAACGGCACCATGTCGTCGCCGTGACCGCCCAGCACCAGCGCCGTAACGTCACGACGGCTCACGTTAAGTTCTTGCGCCAAAAACGCACGAAAACGGGCTGAATCCAGCACGCCTGCCATGCCAACGATGCGCTCGCGCGGCAGGTCCGCGAGCCTGTGCAGCGCGTATACCATGGCGTCAAGTGGATTGGTGACGCAAATGACAAAGGCGTTAGGAGCATGACACTTAATGTTGTCGGCAACACGAGCGATCACCTCCAGGTTTTCTTCCAGCAAATCCTCGCGGCTCATTCCCGGCTGACGCGGAAAACCCGCCGTGACAATGCAAACATCGACGCCCGCCATGGCCTTTGCGTCATCGCCGCCGACAAGTTCCACGTCGCTTTGGGCCAAACCGGCCATGTGGCTTAGGTCTAGTGCCTTACCCGAAGCCACCCCGCCGGCCACGTCAAGCAAAACCACGTTGGCCAAGCGACGCTGCATGGCCAGTAGCGCTATCGTCCCACCAATTTGCCCGCCGCCGATTAAAGCGATCTTTTTCCGCCTCTTCGCTTCGAATTCCATGCCGACTCCTTTTCTAATTATGAATTATGAGTTTCTTCCGTCATGTTTAAGCACTCATAATTCATAATTAATAATCCATAATTCCTCCTGTTACATTGCCCACACGGCGATCTTTTTCCCATCGGGGGCTGTTTCGTGCTTGACCCAAATCCGTTCGTCCCAGCTTTTGCCCTCGCGGCGGTCGAAAATTAGAAGATGCCCTTCGGGCGCGTGAAACCGATCCATGTAACCGGCCGTTTGTTTCAATCCCTTGCCAATGACAGTGTCGGCGCCGTCGTTGCGATGGACGAGTTTGAGTTCCAGCACGATGACTTGTTTCTTCTCCGCCCGCTGCAACGTCACGTCCTTGTCGCCCAGCGGCCAGGTGACAATCAAATCCGTGCGTCCGCTCCCAACCGCTTGTTCGCGCTGAATGGAGCCGCGACTGTTCACGGTCCGCTGCAGAAACGCTTGCAGCAAAAGCTGCGGCCCAGCCTCCTTGTATTGAAATTGGTCCAGCCAACTCTCGGAGTGCTCGCGGAAAAAGCGTTGGAATGCGCCAAGCAATTCGTTCATATCCAGCGGTTGGCCGGGCAGTCCGCCGACGGGGGGCCGGATGGAAAGCCTATTTTCCCAGCCGCTTGCCAGGGCCCGTGGAATGACCTCGCGGTAGATGGGGTTGGCGATAACAAATGCTTTTGTTTCGTCCTTGCGGATCAAACCCAGGTCCAGGGTATATTCAAAGTCACTGGAACGGGGTGACAGATCGCAACCGCCGACGATGGAGGCAATCACGCGATGCACCCGCTCTTGCTTCAGCTTGGCCATGAGCTGGTCTAGGTGGGTCTCGCGCCGTTGGATGAGCTTTTCCTTGGCCGCGTCGATGTCGGGCAACGTGATGGTTTTGGAGCGGTCTCGCCCGGCCTTGTCGCGAAAACACACGTCGTAGGCCAGGGCGTTCACCAGC
>JBCCEG010000096.1:0-6244 GCA_039030455.1 Myxococcota bacterium
GCGTTGACTGACAAAAAGTCCAAAAGGTTCTACAAAATGGCATCGTGAAGTCCAAAGTGCCGTGCAAAATGGAGCTGTTAACTCCAAAAAAGCGTGAATTTCGGAGTCATAAAGTCCAAAAAGCCATGCAAAACGGAGTTTCACGGTCCAAACGGTTCCATCCATCCGCCCGGGCGCGGTTACACGGGCGAGGCGGGGTTTGAACTGTCGCTGCACGGCAATCCGCTGCTGGTGGATGCCGTGTTGCGTGTGCTGCAACAAGCAGGATGCCGCCTAGCCAAACCAGGGGAATTCTCACTCCGTGCCGTTTTGTCGGGCAAACTAGATCCGTGCAAGGCGCAAGCGGTTTACGACTTGATCCACGCTCGCTCAACACGGGCGCCGAAGCCGCGCTGTTAGAAGTTGGAATAAGGGGGATTTGGCTGGCTGTTATAGTTTTGTGAAACAAACAAACGGGGAGGCCATGATGAACGAGAAGAACATGTGGGTAAGAGTAATCGGGGTTATAACCATGGCGTGCTGCCTCGGAGGTTGTGGGGAGGATTCCCCCGGCGACAGCGAAGTTGCCAATCTAGCCAACTTCAACGTTTTCACGCCGGAGCAGGCTAATGAAATCAATAAATCTTGTATGAATAAACAGAACTGCACCGATATTAATTGTAAATTATATGTTGGGCTTACAAAATGCAAAATAAAATGTAAAATAATTTCCGACGGGAAAACTTGTAACTATAACAGAGATCACTGCAAATGGAGCAAAACTAAATATTGTTCTGATCATTTTCTTGGGATTTGCACTCACCACAAATACCGCTATCATTGCGAAGATAGATAAAACACAATGAAAATACAGCGAGGTGGTTTTCCACCGCCCGCTCATCTTCACGATCGGAGCGCTGTCGGCGCGAAAACCCCCCCGTTGACAGCAACACAAGCTTCGATCCACCGTACCTTCCCGCCGACGGTCTCCAACCCTTGCGTTGACTGACAAAAAGTCCAAAAGGTTCTACAAAATGGCATCGTGAAGTCCAAAGTGCCGTGCAAAATGGAGCTGTTAACTCCAAAAAAGCGTGAATTTCGGAGTCATAAAGTCCAAAAAGCCACGCAAAACGGAGTTTCACGGTCCAAACGGTTCCATGAAAACCGTCCGCTCGCGTCGGTAAACCGGTACAATGGGGTTCATGGCAAGCCTAGACGTTAAGCGCAAGGACACCATCTGCGCCTTGGCCACGCCGCCGGGGCGTAGCGCCCTGGCCGTGGTCCGCGTGAGCGGGCCGGATAGCCAACGTGTGTTACACGCCGTGTTTCGGCCGCGCCATGGCAAGCCACAACGTCCGTTTGTCGCCACGGTGGGGGACACAGTGGAACCGACGGCGAAAGTTTCTTTCTGTCATCCTGACGAGCGTAGCGAGGAAGGATCTCTCCATGTTTCGATAGGTGGGGAGATCCTTCGCTCGCTGCCGGATGACAAAGGGAACGCCCAGGATGGCGGGTTGAAAACCCCTGAAAGTAGAGACGCGATTAATCGCGTCTCTACGAGTGTGGTCGACGAAGTCGTGTGCACCTTCTACCCGCCCGGGCGGAGTTACACGGGCGAGGCGGGCTTTGAACTGTCGCTGCACGGCAAACCGCTGCTGGTGGATGCCGTGCTGCGTGTGCTGCAACAAGCAGGATGCCGCCTAGCCGAACCGGGGGAATTCTCACTACGCGCCGTTTTGTCGGGCAAGCTAGATTTGTGCAAGGCGCAAGCGGTCTACGACTTGATCCATGCTCGCTCGACTCGCGCTGCGCGGGCGGCGCTGCGCACGCTGCGCGGGGGTCTGTCGGAGCAATTGAGCACCGCGCGCGCGAGCATTGTGGACGCGTTGAGTGAAATTGAAGCGCGGCTGGACTTCCCCGAAGACGACCTCGGCGACATCGATCCCCACGACCAACTCCGACGACCGTTGGAGCAAGCCGCCGCGACGCTGGAACGGCTGTTGCGAAGTGCCGCGCTGGGGGAAAGGCTGCAACAAGGCGCGCGAGTCGTGTTGTGCGGCCGCCCCAACGCCGGCAAGTCCACGTTGCTCAACACGCTGCTTGGAGCCGACAAGGCCTTGGTGCATGACACCCCCGGCACCACGCGCGATGTGATCGAGGCATCGTGGCGGTTGGATGGTGTTCCCATCACGCTGGTGGATGTGGCCGGGCTGCGCGCGCGGCGGCAGGCAACCCCCGTGGAAGCCCTGGGTATTGCCGCGGCGCGGAAAGAGTTGGCCAAGGCGGACCTGGTGCTTTGGCTCGCCGAATGCACGCGCCTGACCACGGCAGGGATCGATACGCAAAACGATCCATCCGGCTCTTGGGATTCACAAGAAATCGTGACGAAGATGCGCGCGTCCGACGCGGCAATCGCAACGATCCTAGACTCTCTGGACGTCCCCCTACTCCATGTGTGTACCAAGACGGATCAATTGTCGCGAAACGCCGCGGGATGGATTCCCGCCTGCGCGGGACTGACAAAGGAAGATGTGGGAATGGCAAAGGAAGAAGCGGGAATGGCAAAGGAAAAAGCAAAGGGGTCCCCGAAAAGTATTTGTGCGGAGCGCAAAACTTTGTGGGGCAAAAAACCACGCGGTGGCGCTGTGTGGATCAGCGCGCACACGGGCGAAGGACTGGATCACCTGCGGCGAAGATTGCGAGAAGCTCTCGTGCCCGATGGAATTGCCGATGAAGAAGCCTTGCTGAGCACGGCGCGGCAGCATCAACTTGTCACCGAGGCGCATCAAGCGCTGCAGCAGGCCTTGCAAGCACTCCGTCAACAATGTGCCGCCGAAGGCGCGGCACTGCAGTTGCGTCTGTGCGGTGCCGCGCTGGATGAACTGCTGGGCGGCAACCTAAACGAAGAGGTTCTCAACACCATTTTCAGCCGCTTTTGCATTGGGAAGTGAGATGGTGAATGATCATTCGATATGACTCGCTTGCTCACCCTGTGCGCGTTTATCGCCGCTTGCGCGCCGCTGCAACGCGGCGACAGCCCACCGTTGTACTTTCCCTTAAGCATGACCCTGCTCGACGACAAGTTGGCCGTTATCTCCACCAATGCCGACGCACGGTTTGACGCGGGACAACTGTTGGTCATCGACGCGGCCGGAGCGAGCGGACAATTAGAGCGGCGGCAAAACGCCGACAAACCCGCTAGCCGGCGCGAAGTGATGTTACAGCCCCACCTGGCCGCACGGACAAACGTGCCGGCGTTCGCCGATGCTCCCCTCGTCAGAGACGGGTGGCTGTGGTTCACTCACCGCGCCGACGCGGAAATCTGGGCGGTGCCCGTGCAAGAGGGGACGATCGCATGCACTCCCGGCAAGGTTGAACAAGCTTGCGGACCTCGTACACGTCGTCTCCAACTGGGTGAGGACGACCCTGCCAAACTGATTGCGCTTACACATCCGTCCGGTGGACACGTGGGCGTGGTGGGGTCGGCTCGATCAGACCGCTTGCAAACGTTCCATATGCGTTCCAGTGGGGAGTTGAATGTATGGAGAACATATCCGCTAACGGAAATCCTGGCGCCGGAGGAAAGGAAAAAAGAGCCGCGCAAGAGAGTCCGCAAGCCCGTCTTCCGTATCCGCGACCTGATCCGTGTCGGCCAAGGGCCGGACGGCCTCGTGGCGGTGGCGGTGGAAACGCTGGCCCATAAAGGGAGCGTTCGTGCCGTCTATAGCTCCTATCTGCTGTTGCTGCCCACCGTGTCTCTTCTCAGCGGCGCCAATCTGAACAGCGCCCACGTTCGGGTGATCGACCTGCACGATCTCACGGGCGCGCGCGCTGTCCGCGCACTGGCCGCCTCCCCAAACGGCGAACATCTCTTTGTCGCGCAGCAACGTCCGGATGTTTTAGCCCGCATCGATCTCGCGCGCGGTGGCAAAAACCCCCTGGCGGCGGTGGCTGCCACCCTGTGTCACCACCCCGCGGATGTGCAAGTGGCGCAAAGCGGTGGCGTTTACGTAGCGTGCTACGGCAACGACACCATACAGCGCCATGATCCCGAGACGCTGGACGTGCGTTCGCGGGCGCGGATCTATAAAAGCGGCGTCGCGCGACTGCTGCTTGATCCGCGTTCGGATCGCCTTTACGCAAGCTCGTTGCTCGACGACAACGTCATGGTCTTCCGCGCCTCGAATCTCCAATTACTGGGGCGTATCGTGTCGCAACATCAGGTTGAACGAGAGGGAAGAAAACGATGAGGAAAGACGCGGACGGCAAGGGCAACGTGGGATCTGGAATGCGCCGGCTTGACGGCGCTTTGACTTCCTCTCACAACGTGACGCGCCCCAGACAAAGCGCCGTCAAGCCGGCGCACACCAAAGCCTTAATATTCTTGGGATTGTGTTCGTGCACATTGGACAATCGAGCGTCGTTGCCGCCGGATCTCAAGCCGATCAATAACGCTGTACTCACCCCGTGCACTCCCGCGCCAAACGACAAGCCGAGATCCTGTCTAGTGCTCACCAGTGCGCAAAAGCAGCGCCTGTGGGTGGTGGACGCCGTCACAGGCGATCTCGTGCCCGCGGATCGCAATCGTTTTTTCCCTTTGACTGTCTTGCTCAACACATTCCCGTCGCGCCTGACCGCGTCGCCGGAACTTCCCTTCGTGCTGGTGCTAGACGGACCCCGCCGGCGTCTCGCCCCTATCCACGTACGCGGGCCGGACGCCTTCGTCACCAAGCCGCCGGCATTCACCACCACGGGCAACAATCCTGGTGACGTTGCGTTGGTTTGGCGGGGCGCCGGCGCGGGCCGGACTCCCAGCGCTCTCGTCACGCTCCCCCAGCAGGGCCAAGTGCAAGTTCTGCCACTCGCGGCGCGGACAGGACTGCTACAAACGGATGCGGCAACCTTTGCCATCACCGTGGGCTCGGAGGCACAGCCGCACCGCATCGCCGTCGATACGCGAAACCGTTTCGCGGTGATGACGGACAGAGGGGACACAAAGGTCCACATCCTTGACCTGAACACGCTGGAAGACGACAACCCCCTGATCCAGTCCGTCGATGTGAGCCACACCGCGGGACGCCTGACTGTCGGTCGAATGCGCTTACAAAACTCCGGTTTCCCCCAAGCGGTCGCTCTTGTCGCCGGTCCCACCAATTCCGCTGCCGCGGGCTCCACCCTGACATTGATCGGCCTAGAGAATTCCAACGGGCCTGCCGTGATCGGTCGTGGATCGGTGCCGGACTTTGTGCGGGCAATTCACGTCCCAAACGGCAACTCTCCGCCGTGTTGCGGACAAGAGCAAGGGAAAGCACAACCTTGGGTGGTTGCTCTCACCGCCAATGGGAAACTCCTTTACCTGACGCGCGACGGGTCTGGCTTGCACGTGAGCGATGAAACCATTCTGTCGGACAAAACCCGACTAGGCGGCGCGGCGGTTCAGCCCGTGGAAGTCGTGGGCGGCGCGCTAACACAGCCGCCCGACAAAGAGATAGACAACATTTCAGGGGAAAACGCGAGCAAAAAAACAGGAACGCGAAAGTTGTTTTTCGTCTTTCAAGGCCTTATCGCCACCGCGGCGGAAGGCGAAAACAAGGCACGGCGACTGTGACCATCCCGCGCTAACCGTCGTTGCCAAACATCTTGTTAACAGCGCACCAAACGCAGGGACGTGGCAGGGCGGCACAAAAGCCCAGTACCCACGCCAACGCCCGAAGGGAAGCATTTTTTCCGCCTTCGCCCGATGAGGCCGCGGGCGCGAGACTTCCACTCGATTCCCTCTTGTTTTTTCCGCTCGCGGTTAACACTCGGTGTCGCGCGAGAACTGCTTGCTGTTCCCGCCGGTGCAAACGACGGGCTCGTTGACCCCGCCCAAAGCCACAAATTCCTCCAGCGGAAAAATCAGCGGTACGCGCAACAAAGCTCCAGTGTCCGAGCATACCTATCTTCATTTTTGCAGACCTCCGTAGAGCAAGAAATGCTTTGGGGTTCCAGGTACTGACGCATAAAGAGTCTCCTCCCATCTCGCGGCAGATCACCTTGCTTTTTCACAAGTTACAACAAGGTCCTTCAACCCGTCAAGCAGAATTTAGCCGACATTCCGCACATGATTGAAAAAGTTTTGGAATAATATTTTTTGTGGATCCATGATACCCTAGGTTGGGTTTCTCTTTTCTCTTATTCGTCGCGGAGGTGTTTCATGTCTTCTTTACCGAATTATCGCAGTGAGAGTTTGGACCATTTAGGCCTCGTGGCCGGCATGTGCAAA
>JBCCEG010000097.1:0-6142 GCA_039030455.1 Myxococcota bacterium
CCGCTCCTTGATAACTCGCTCCATCCTCACAAGGCCGATGCGATATTGGTTTTCAAGGAGCTCACCGACCGAACGCACGCGCCGATTCCCCAGATGATCAATGTCGTCCACCGAGCCATTGCCATTGCGCAAATCAATGAGATAACGCACAACCCCTAGCAAATCTTGCTTGGTCAACACACGGTTGCTTAAAGGCTCTTCCAAACCAAACTTTTGGTTCAACTTAAGTCGACCGACTTCCGATAGATCATAGCGCTCGGAATTGAAAAAAAGATTATGAAACAACCCCGAAGCGATCTCGAGGTTGGGAGGATCCCCCGGCCGCATCCGTCGGTAGATCTCCAACACGGCTTCTTCTTGTGACTCTACCCTGTCCTGTTCAAGCGTATCCCGCAAATAGGAACCGACATTCAACCCGTCGATAAAGAGTACGGGGACTTGACGCAGGCCTGCCGAACGAGCTTTTTCCAAACTCTCCACCTGCAAACGCTCGTTGCAACGCAGCAGCACCTCGCCACTTTTGCGATCCACGATATCCTTGGCGCAAAACAGCTTTTCGATTTCATCGGAATCCAACGGCAGCGTTTTAACACCGGCTTTCCGCATTTTTTCCAGCGCCATGCGCGTGAATTTGCGGCTCTTAGCGACAATCACCTCGCCGGTCTTGGGATGAAGAACTTCCTGCGTTGCCCGCTGGCCCGACAAAAGTTCGAAGTCAACCTGCTTGGCGTACTTGCCGCTTCCCTGCAACAAGAGTGTCTCGGTGCGGTAGAAGAAACTCAACAATTCCTCTACCCCGTAACCAAGCGCCCTCAAAAGAACCGTCGCGGGAAACTTGCGCCGACGATCAATGCGACAGTGTAATAAATCCTTGTGATCAAACTCAAAATCAAGCCACGACCCCCGGTAGGGGATAATGCGAGCATTATAGAGCAATTTGCCGCCACTGGAGTTATTGCCCTTGTCACTATCAAAAAAGACACCCGGACTACGATGCAACTGGCTCACCACAACGCGTTCGCTGCCATTGATGATGAACGTTCCCAACTCGGTCATCAGCGGCACTTCGCCAAAGTAAACCTCCTGCTCCTTGACATCGCGTACGGCCCGAGAGCTTCCTTGTGAAGATTCGTCCCATATCACCAAGCGCACACTGACATAAAGCGGCGCCGCATAGGTGACACTGCGGTTACAGCACTCACGCACGCTGTACTTAGGCTGTCCTAATCGATAGGACACGAACTCTAGCGCCGCGGCCTCATTGTAACTTCGAATGGGAAACACGGAATCAAAGGCAGCCTGCAAGCCGGTATTTTTACGCTTACGGGGCGCTATCTCCGTTTGGAGAAAACGTTCGTAACTCTGCCGCTGAATCTCAATCAGACTTGGAATCTTTGGCTTGGTTTGAATTTTAGCAAAACTTCGACGAACGGCAGACCCTAACTTTATCGCTGTTGCCATGTGCCCCCAGCACCCCCCCAACGTGACTTTTATGCAGGTCCCAAGCACACACCGCGAAACTTGCCGCTGACGCGAAGACCCGGCCAATGAATGTTAGATGTAACGACTTTCAAGAAACTTGTCAAGCCGTCGTCGCGTCTGTTCTGAAAATCTCTCGATCGCCCTTGGCGTTGCGAATCGGCCCCACAACGCCCCGTGCCTCAAGCTGCTCCACCAGCCGCGCCGCGCGGTTATACCCCACCCCCAACTGACGTTGCAGCCAACTGGTGGAGCACTTCCCCGTGCGCCGCGCCACATCCACCGCCTCTTGATAACGGGGATCTCCGCCGGTGCCGCGATCGGAATCCCCCCCGCCGCTCGCTTCTTCTTCCTCTTCGCCCGATTCCACGGCTGCCGCAACGGTTTCGTCGTAGGCGGGCCCTGCCTGCGCCCGCCAAAATTCCACGACCCTCTTAAGCTCTTGATCCGATAAAAACGCTCCGTGAATCCGAGTCAGCTCACTGCTGCCGCTTGGCAACATCAACATATCGCCCCGCCCCAACAACTTTTCCGCCCCAAGGGTGTTGATGATGGTTTTGGAGTCGTGGGCCGAAGCCAACCGAAACCCGATGCGCACGGGAAAATTCGCCTTGATCACCCCCGTGATCACGTCCACGCTGGGCCGCTGCGTCGCCAAAATCACGTGAATACCGCAAGCTCGCGCCTTTTGCGCCAGTCGCATCACGCACGCCTCCACGTCCTTGCCCGCCACCGCCACCAGATCGGCGTACTCATCCACCACCACCACCACATACGGCAGGGGGGCTGCGCCCCCTTTTGTGGGGCTTGCAGGGGCACCATGAGCGTTTTGATCGCCTGCCGCCGTAGAGACGCGATTAATCGCGTCTCTACGATCCTGGGATCCACCGCGCGCGGCGTTCACGTCGGCGCGGATTCGCGCGTTATATCCCTCGATACCGCGCACGCCCAACTCGTTCATCAGCAGGTAGCGCCGATCCATCTCGCGCACGGCCCACTGCAACGCGCGCGCGGCCTTGGTGCTGTCGATGATCGGCGGCAGCAGCAAGTGCGGGATCCCCTCGTAAATCCCCAGTTCCAACATCTTGGGATCGATCATCAAGAAACGCACCTGATCCGGCGTGGCGCGATACAGAATCGAGCAGATCATGGCGTTGACGCCCACGGACTTGCCCGAACCCGTGGTGCCCGCAATCAGCAGGTGAGGCATGTCGGCCAGGTTGGCAAAGTAAGGCTGACCGGCAACGGTCTTGCCAATGGCCACGCAAAGTTTGTGCTTCTGCCGCTGATAGTCCGGGTGCGCCACAATCTCCTTGAGATAAACCACTTCGCGCTGCTCATTGGGAATCTCGATGCCCACGGCGCCTCGGCCGGGAATGGGCGCGACAATGCGCACGTGCAGCGCTTGCATGGCCATGGCGATATCGTCCGCCAGCGCGCTGATGCGCGACAGCTTAACCCCCGGCGCCGGCACGAACTCAAACATGGTGACCACCGGGCCGGGGCGAATCTGGCGCACAGCGCCTTGAATGCCAAAGTCCAAAAAGGTCTTTTCCAATTTGCCCGCCTGACCGCGCATGCTCGCCTCGTCCAACGGCACGTCTTGCGGATCGACAAAATCCAGCAAACCCAAGGGCGGTAGCGAAAAGGCGACAGGCTTGTCGGGCAGCACTCCTTTGTTGCCTCCCCGCGGGGGTTTGCCCCCGTCTTTTTGCCCCTCGGCCTGCCGCACAATGCGCGCGCCCTGATGCGCATCCCGCTTGACAATCTCCAGGGGCTGCGCCCCCTTGCTGGTTTGGATGTTTTGGGACGCTGGGTTTATAGGGGCACGACTGCCAGGTTCGTTCTGATCGCCCTCTCTGTCATCCTGGGCGTCGGCGGAGCCGCGCGAAGGGGCCCCCGCAAAGTATTCCGCAGGAAACTTTGTGGGGAAAAAAGGATCTCCCCGCGCAACCAACACGTCCGTCGCCGTAGAGACGCGATTAATCGCGTCTCTACAAGCCGCATCGTCATCACCCGCTACCGCATGACCGGCAGGCGCCGCGTCAGCGGCTTTGGCGTGCGGCGGCTCGACGGCGCTTTTCTTCTCGCTGCTTTTCTTAAAGGGTAAGGGAAACGATGACAAAAAATGGAAGAGTGACGAAAAAAGACTTCGGCTTCCGCTCTCCGGCTGTGAATCAACGACAGGTTTAGCAACAGCAGGAGGCGCGACTCCTTCACCACCTTCGGAAACTTTCTTATCAGCGCGACGCCTAAACCAACCGAAAAGGCACGCGGCCGCCCAAGCAAAAGGACGCAGTCCTTGATGCAAACCGGCGGAGACCGACCAACCGCTGAGCAACACAAACGCGACGATAGCCCCCGTTGCCGCGACGATACGTGTGCCTAAGACGGAAAAAAGCCCGACGCTGAACTGAGACAAAGACTGCCCCAATGCGCCGCCGGGTGGATAAGAGAACGCCTGACGCGGGATCGCCCCGTCGGCCAACAGCAACGCCGCGCTCGTTACAAAAAAGACGCTCCCAATGACAACGCGCGGCGAGATGCTTAACTCCCCCCGCCAAAAGCAGCGAAATCCTACAAGAAAAACCGCCAACGCCGCGCAATAAGCTTGCACTCCCAGCGCCCACAGCGAAAACTCCGCCAGCATCGCGCCGGTGGGGCCAATCCAATTGTGCACATGGGAAGGTCCCGGCGACCGAACCGTAATATCTCGCGGATGATAAGAAAGCAACGCCAAGGCATGCAAGGTGCTCAATGCCAACAGAAAGATGCCCCACAATTCCCATGCCAAACTTGGACCTGGATTTCCTGGATTAAGGGATTCATGGGATTGATCCGAACGTGTCATCTTGCGTGGTTACCCTCTGTCATCCGACAATCCTGTCAGCCTTCTCTTTGTCATCCTGACGAACGAAGTGAGGAAGGATCTCCCCGCGTGGCGAAACATGGCTTTGTCACCCCCGCGAAGGCGGGGGTCCTTCGCACCGCTCAGGATGACAGGCGGGATGCTCAGCCGCCCCCTTCTCCAACGACTGCTCTTGAATCTCACCGTCGCGCACGGCAAAACCCTGCAACCTCTGCATCGCATTGCCCTGCTCGTCAAACGTCAAAAACCCCGACATCCCCTCGACTTCACATGCTTGCACAAACGCCTCGCGGATTCCCTCGCGCAGGGCTTTTTCTTTTGATCGATCCGCCACTTGCTCCAAGGCCCAAGCAGCCAACCGCGCCGCGTCGGCGGCATAAACCTCCAGCTCACTGCGTGGGTTTGCTTTTGCTTCGGAGCCTCTGGTGGCAAAGGGGCGCAGCCCCTCGCGCGCGGGGGCTACGAACACGGCCCCTTCCATCAACTGTCCTAGGGTATGAGAACCCATCTGTTGGGCTAAATGGCGTTGCAATATATCAACGCCTCCCCGACTCCACAAATCCGTCCCAACAAGCTGAACAGGCTTGCTCTTGGGCGAAGCGGACCCGGCGCGTTGATGACGTTGAACAACCCCATTGCGCGAGACGGGAACACCCGCGGCCACTAATGATGGGACAATCAACCGAATGCGGTTGGGAGCGTCTACCAGCAGCAACACGTCAAAATCCACCATGGCGGGCAAACCGCGCACGCAATCCCGCAGGGTGATGGCAAAATTCCTGGCGGCTTTCGCCTGGTGACGACACGCATCGTAGCCGGGGTGAACCTGCACGGGGTGCAATCCCACCAATCGACGTACGGGTTCGGTGAAGGTTGTCTCGCGCGGATCGTAACCTTCCGCCGCGGTCACCGCCCCCTGATGCCTCTCCACCGCGTCCCACCACGCATGCAAGGCCCGTTCGCCATAAGACGGCTTGCCGTCGGCGCCACGTGGATAAAGCACGGCGAATCGTCGCATTCCCTCCCCTGTTGCCCAACGCACCAACGTCTCCATCTGCCGGCGCAACGTCAAGCCCATGCGAAACACCCACGGACCTACCGCCGCGATATCCTCTTGCCAGGTCAACGCAAGCAGGGGGATTTCCCCAGCTTGGCACGCTTGCGCGACCACGGCCGCCGACGCGGGCGCCAAGGCCCCAATAACCACCACGGCGTCGTCTTGCAATTGCGCTACGGCATGCCTTGCCGTTTCGGCGTCGCCGCCGGAGTCCGTGACACGAACAGTGAACCCGCCCACTTGAAATGTCCCCGGCCCCCGCCGCATCCGATCCGCGGGAAGCCCCCACGCGGCCTGCATTGCCGCAAGCACTCGCTCGCCATAGCGGGCATAAGGCCCCGACAACGGCAACACGACCCCTACAAGGGGCTTGCCGTCTTGCACGTCCCGCAGCGACGGCCCGTACGGGGCGCCAAGAACGTTCTGATCGCCCTCTTTGTCATTCCCGTTCTCCAATTTGTCATTCCCGCGAAAGCGGGAATCCATCCCAGGGTGTTCCGGTTGCGGGCTTTTGTCACCGGCCTTGTGCCAACGCCACGCGGCCGTTTTGCCGCCGCGCGCGCTCTTGCCACCGGCGCAGCCGTGCCATGCGACAGCACCCAATACCAACACCAGAAAAAGCGCCGTTCTCCTCTCGGACCGTGACACATTCATGAATCTTCGGCGGATTTGGATCGCGGGCGTTTCCTTCTCTTTCATGACAACTGCTTCTTCATCAACCGCGCCTCATTCTAACA
>JBCCEG010000098.1:0-6097 GCA_039030455.1 Myxococcota bacterium
CAACCGCCGAACTGCTCCGAGTCGATGACATAACGGCCCCGCAGGTGTGTCACCATGCCCAAGACAAAGGCGTGGTAGAAGCGTTCGGGCTTGTTTCCTCCCGTGTCGAACACGCTGACACTCTCAGCCACAAGCTGCTCGAACCCCGCCGCGAACTCCTCCAGATTCCCCATCACCAAAGCCTCCAACAACTCTATGCCGCCGCCGTCGCCGCTTTTGCCGCCCCGCAGCCAGCGGTTGATCAAGCCGCTGTAGACCCTGCGCACTTCGGCGTTGGGGATGCGGAGTTGAACGGTTTTGCTGTCATCCTCGCTTTCTTCCACATGGGTGGCCGTGAGGTAGCCCGCAGCCAGCAGCAGGCCCCACAGGTTTTTGGGGTCGTGCTCCACCTCGCGCAGCGGGACGTATTCGCGCACGGGCTGCTTGGACGTGTGTCCCGTCGCCTCATCCATCAGCTCGCGCAGTCCCCGCTTGACGGTGGTGTCCGCGCGCGACACCAGTTCATGGACCAGGTGGTTGGTGCTGGTGTTGACCCAATGCAGCCCTGGTTGCGGCGTGGGTTTGCATAAATCGTTGATGACCGACCACGGGTTGTACACCTCGCAGGGGTTGCCGTGGCCGAATCGGTAGCCGTTGTAGCTTTGGCGCACCAGGGGAAACCGCCGGGCTCGGCCGCGCTGTCGCAGCAGCTCCTTGACCTCGTGTTCGGTAAAGCCAAACCGGCTGGCGAAAGGGTCGTCCAACACGCCGTAGACGCCCGGGTTGTTCAAGTCCGAAAAGATGTCTTCCTTGGCTACGCGGACAATGCCGGTGAGCACGGCCCGATGCAAAAAGTCGTTGTCCTTGAGACAGTCGCCCAACAGGCCCTTCATCAAATTGCGCATGGGTTTGTAATATTTATGTTGATAGGCCGCCTGCATGGGGGCGTCGTCGGGGGATGCGTCACCCTTCACCATCACGTGCCGACGGATGCGCGTCCATGCTAGCTTCCACAAGTAGTGGCCGCTCGCCTTGTCTTGGAACACCCATCTGTCTTTCCGTGACGGCATCCGTCCCCAGTATCTTGCCTGGATCCATCGCCACGATTTGTTTGGATGACGACGACGGGCGAATCGTTCCTCCCGTCGCCACATCCACGCATCCAGCTTCGAGAAGGTCCGCTTGGAGGCTCCGATACGGAAGTAATTCGCCCACCCGACAATTTTCTTGTTCAGGAGGGTGACCGCATCGTCGACTTTCCATGTCCTTGCCGTCATGAAGGCCGCCTTGAGGTTCCCTTTGAAGGTTCTCACGGCTTCCCGTGACGGCACGGTCAGGCAGACCCATCCTCTCTTGGTGGATCGTGTGCGATAGTGCCGTATCGTGAATCCCAGGAAGTTAAAGCCTTGCCTCAGGTGCACGATACGGGTTTTCTTTTCGGATAGACGCAGCCCCCTTGTGGCTAGCCACGCATCCAGCCGCTCGCGTGCTTGCGCGCAGTCTTGTCGCGTGTGCCCCAGGGTTACCAGGTCGTCGGCGTACGTGACCAGGGCGGGGCAGTGCGGTAGGGTGTGTCCTCGCCGGTTGGTTTGGATCCCCAGCGCCTTTGCCATTCCCTGTAGTGTCACGTTCAGCAGCAAGGGGGAGAGCAAACCTAAAACGCTGATTTAAAGATTGGTGGGATGGTCGGATCACCGACCATCCCGTCATCACTCCAGTTGTTTTCTGTCCCCCGTCTCTTTTGGATTCCCGCTGGAGCCTGCCCCTGGCTGCCGAACAGGGGCGGGAATGACAAAATGAGAGTTTTTTTCTGTGATTGGTATGAGATGATCGCGTTTTGAATGATGAGCTATAGCAAGCTTTAGCTCATCATTCATAATTGATAATTCATAATTTCAAAACAGGGCCGCCTTGCAAAACGTCCTTGGGGATATCCGAGCCCAAGGTCCGCATATTGTCTTGAAAGAGCCGGACGAGCCGCCCCAACGTTTCTTGGTACCGCGGCTGATCTTGCCAGGCCGACCAGGGCTGTAACACGGTCGCATCCACGTTTGGCACGCGTTTGGGCACGGCAAAGCCGAATGCGGGTTGCGTGACCCAATCGGAGTCCTCGCGGCCCAGCGTGTTGGTTAGAGCCGCTTGCAACAACGCGCGCGTGGTCCCGATGGGAATGCGCCGCCCGACGCCGTAAGGACCACCCACCCAACCCGTGTTCAGCAAAAAGCAACGGACATTGTGCTGCTTTATCCGCCGACCGAACAAGGCCGCGTATACGGCGGGATGACGGGGCATGAACGGGGCGCCGAAACAGGTGGAAAAGACAGCTTGCGGCTCTGTGACGCCGCGTTCGGTGCCGGGGATTTTGGCGGTGTAGCCGCTGAGAAAGTGGTACACGGCCTGTGGGGGCGACAATCGCGAAAGCGGCGGCAACACCCCAAAGGCATCGCATGTGAGCAGCACCACGCACGACGGATGAGCGGCCAAGGCCGTTTGATACACATCGGGCACGGCGTTTAGCGGATAACTCGCCCGCGTGTTTTCCGTATGGCGGGCATCCGCGAAGTCCGCGTTGCGTGTCTTGTTGTCCATCACCACGTTTTCCAGCACCGCGCCAAAGCGGTGACACGCGGCGAAGATTTGCGGTTCCGCTTGGCGATCCAAACGGATCACCTTGGCGTAGCATCCGCCCTCGAAATTAAAAATGCCTTGAGGCGACCACCCGTGCTCATCGTCCCCGATCAGCTGTCGGGTGGGATCGGCCGACAGCGTGGTCTTGCCCGTGCCGCTGAGGCCGAACAGCAGCGCGACATCGCCTTTGGGTCCCACGTTGGCGGCACAGTGCATGCCGAGCGTGTCGTGCTCGAGCAATAAATGATTAAGGATGGTGAAGACACTCTTCTTGATCTCGCCGGCGAACTCGGTGCCGCAGATGGTCACCCGCCGCGCGGTGAAGTCGATGACAACGGCGGTGCCGCCGCGCGTACCGTGCCGACGGGGGTCTGCCTGGAATCCGGGGGCGTGCAGCAGCACAAAGTCCGGCGCGGCACTCTCGGTGTCGGCATCATCGGTTCCAACAGACACGGGGCGAAACATGTTGCGAGCGAACAGGCCATGCCACGCCCGCTCCGTCACCACGCGCAGGCGTAGCCCACCCACTTTGTCGTTTGTGGAACTTTTGGTGTGCGGCGGCTCGACGCCGTTCTTCCGCGATGCCAAACCATCGCAAGCGAAAGCGGTCTCAAGCGACCGCAGTCCAAAGCGCTTCGCGCCTCCTTCCGCGAGCTCTGGAAAAGCGGAAGATGTGGCAACAAAAGGGGACACAGTCCCCCCGGCGTAACAGTCTTGAACGAACGTTTCGCGCTCATTCAAATAGGCGGCAATCCGATCGTGCAGGGCGCCGGCCGCCTGGGGGGTCATGGGTTGATTGACGGACCCCCAGTGGATGAGAGGGCGCGTGTTGTCGTCTTGGACGATCCACTTGTCCTTGGGGGACCGCCCCGTGTGTTGCCCCGTGTGAACCACCAGCGCGCCGTTGGCGCTCAGTTTGCCCTCGCCGCGCCGAATCGCATGCTCCACCAAGGCGCATGCAGGCAGGTTGATCCACCGGCGGTGGTCAACAGAGTGATGTTGATTCGTCACGGCCACCTCCTAGAGAGGCCTTCCAAAAAGTCACTGGATTTGCTATTCGATGTTTTCTCAGTGGATTCCTGCCCTTGCTCGGGGGCAGGGGCTGTGCGGGGGCACGCTTGCGTGAGCAGTCCACAAGTGTGGACTGCGTACCCCAAGCAGGGAAGGGGCCTTGGCTCCGGCCCCGACCTGGAGACAACCTTTCGGGGCCTTCCAAAAAGTCCGCCGCGCTGTTTTTCGGATGAAAGATCGCTCAGACACCCCAAAATGGATTCCTGCTTTCGCAGGAATGACAGGGTGGGGGGGTCCGCATCAGACCTGCTTGAAAACGCACGTTCGACAAAAAACAATACACCTCTTCTGTCATTCCTGCGAAAGCAGGAATCCACTGAAAAAGTGCCGAAGAACGGATTCGATGGGTTTTTGGAAGCCCCCTTTCGCGGGAATGACAGGGTGGGGAACATTTTTTCGTGGATTGGTATTATAAATGATGAATTATAAGTCCCATTATCCATGATTTTTAAATTCTCATAATTCATAATTAATAATCCATAATTCATCACACGGACATGATCTCGTGCCGCTTGTGGTCAAAGAGCGCGTCAACATGTTTTTCCTGTTCCTTGGTCGTCTCTTGGATTTCCTTGAGCGCGCGGTGCTCGTCGTCTTCGGAGAGTTCATGGTTTTTCGCCCCGGCTCGCAACACCCCGTTGGCTTTGTGACGCGCGTCGCGGATGGCTATTTTTGCTTCTTCACAGCGATGCTTGGCTTGCTTGGCCAACTCCGCGCGCCGCTCTTGCGTAGGGGGTGGCACGGGAACACGCACGACTTGACCGTCGTTGGTGGGCATGAGATTGAGATTCGCTTCGAGAATCCCTTTTTCAATGGCGGGGATCGTCGCCTGTTCCCAAGGTTTGATCACAAGTCCGTGGCCCTCCACGGTAATAGCGGCCATGGCGATCAGAGCGGTGGGCGTGCCGTGATACGATACACGGACCTGTTCCACCAACGCGGGCGTGGGCCGACCCGTGCGAATCGTGGCTAAATCTCGCTTGAGTGCTTCAATAGCCTGTTCCATGTGCTGCTTGGCTTCGTTGTGAACCTCTTGCGTCGTTTGCACCGTCGTCTCCCTTGTTTTCTAAATCCCGTGAACCCTCGGGTACTGGTTTGTTTTTCTAGTGTCGATTGTACGACAGCTTGTTCCCTAGAGAAAAGGGGGCGGGAGATTTGGGCGCTTCCTTTTGTGACGGATGCTGAAAAAGGTACAGTGAGGCATACGGGGGCAAAATGGGGACTACGATGCGTACAGGCTTTGTGGACGAAGCGGTTGTGGTGGCCCAATCCGGTCGCGGCGGCGACGGCATTGTCGCGTGGCGGCGTGAAAAAGGCGTGCCAAAGGGCGGCCCGGCCGGCGGCGACGGCGGCAGGGGAGGGCACGTGCTGCTGGTGGCCGACGCGGGCAAGCGGTCTCTGCTAGACTTGCGCGCCCGCGCCAAGGTGCAAGCCCAAGACGGTCAGCCGGGAGCTCCCAAGAATTGCCACGGCAAAAACGGCGCGGACTGTCTCGTGCGCGTGCCCGTGGGCACGCAGGTGTTTGATGCCCAAGACGACGAGCCGATCGCCGACCTAACGCGAACGGGCAAGCAGGCGATTGTGTGTCGCGGCGGCAGGGGAGGGCGCGGCAACGCCCATTTTGTCAGTGCCACGCGTCAGGCCCCCGACAAGGCCCGGCAAGGCGCGCCGGGGCAAGAACGCCGCCTGCGTCTCAGCCTCAAATTGATGGCCGACGTAGGATTGCTAGGATTCCCCAACGCGGGCAAATCCACACTGCTTGCGAGCATGAGCGCGGCACGCCCCAAAATCGCCGACTATCCCTTCACCACGCTGCGCCCTCAGTTGGGCGTGGTGGAGCTGGAAGATGCACATGCCTTTGTCGTGGCCGACATTCCCGGCCTGGTTGAAGGGGCCGCGCGGGGAGCCGGTTTGGGCATCCGATTCCTCAAGCATTTAGAACGGGTGCGTGTGCTGTGCCACCTGGTGGAGTTCACCATGGACGATTCAGGGAGCGAGAAACCTGGGGAGGTTGTCGCTCGCTACCAAGCCTTGCGCAACGAGCTGCATCAATTCAACCCCAAGCTGTGCGCCGTGCCCGAGATTGTCGTGCTAAGCAAGTGCGATGTGCTTGGGCGTGAAGCTCCAAGACAAAGCGCCTGCAACGCCGCGCTGCGGGCAGAGATCCCCGCGGCAACACCGCTGCTCGCCGTTAGCGCCGCCACCGGCGCGGGCGTTGGAGAGCTGACGCGGCGGTTGGGGGATTTTATCGGCCGTGCTACCTTATAAGTGGTAGAAGAAGGAGGGCAACACCATGGTAAAAAGCAACGGCGGCGGCAGGTTTTTTGATCCCACCAACGATGTGGCGTTTCGCAAGCTGTTCGGCGACAAAAAGCACAGCGCGGTGGTCATTGACTTCTTAAACGCGGCGCTGGGGTTC
>JBCCEG010000099.1:0-6028 GCA_039030455.1 Myxococcota bacterium
AGCGTATACTAATGTCAGGAGATGCTGAGCAGGCTTATGATTCTCTGAGATTCTCGGCTTTACTCTGGCTTGTTATGGAGTCTTTAATCGCTTTAATTGCTTTTTCCATGGTAGCGTCTAATCCGAGTCTTAACCCACGGTTAGTATTTCCATATGCATTGGATACAGTTCTGTCAGTAGGTTTTCGTGGTTTTGGAATAGCTGGTCTCTTTGCTATTCTTATGTCCTCTGCGGATTCTTATTTACATGCAGCATCCGTATCTTTCGTCCATGATGTGGTACAGCCACTGCGCAAACAGCCTCTTTTAGATGATAAAGAATTGAAGATGATTCGTATTACTACATCTTTTCTTGGCTTAGGAGCTATCTTGGCAGCGGTTAGCTTTAAAAGTATAGTCGATCTAACGATTGCGGCTTTCAATTTTTGGATTCCGATCGTTGTCGTTCCACTCTTTGCCGGTATTGTCGCTTACCGTGCCAGTATCCGAACATTCATCATTGCGGCGACTGCGGGAGCGGCAACAACCATCATTTGGAAGACGGTGATTGTCCACTATGTCTCCATTGGCGCCGCCATCCCCGGCCTGCTGGCTAACCTGATCGCCTTTGTCATCGCGCGGCGGTTTGACAGGCCCGAGGATTTGCACTTTGGCGAGGACGAGCTTAAGGATGCGCGCTGGCGCAAGTATGTGGAACTCTACCGGCAAAATCGGGAAAAAGAGGGCAGGGCGGCGCTGCACCCGGCGGCGCTGTTGAGCGACTGTGGCCGCGCGTTGCGGGCGTGGCTCGGCGGCGTGGTGGAAGAGTGGCTGCCCACGCCGCGCAAGGCGCGCGCGTTTTGCAAATGGAGCGGCTTGCGCTGGCGGATGCCCTATGACCGCATTGCCGGACTTACCCTTGCCCTGCCGGTCGTCTACCTGTGGCAGGGCCTTGACGGCCCCGTCGGGCACGTGATGCTGGGCTGCTCGGCTGCGGCTGCCGTGGGCGGCACTCTAATTTTTCTGCGGCAGCAGCTCAAGTGGCGGTGGCTCAAAGCCGATCTCGACATGCTGCTGTGGGGCTCCTATTTGCTGGCTTTGCCGTTCGCGCACACGATGGGCGTGCTGGGCGCGCAGCGCCCCGTGGGGTGGTTCATTTTGCTGGTGGGCGGCCTGGCCGTGCCGCTGCAAACCATGGATGTTCGATCGGCGCTGCGGCTGTGGGGCAGCGGGGTGGTGCTGGGCGGCACGACGGCGCTGGCGGCCAACAACTGGGCGCTGTCACCCGAACTGGCGGCGTTGCTGCACGGCGTGCCCAAAGATACCCAAATGGCCGACGCCCTGGCGCGGGCCTACGCGGGTTTGCCGCTGCAGGTGCTGGGCGGCGGGGTGGTGAGCGTGATTGCGGTGGCGTTGCTTTCGGGTTGCCGCGAAGAGTTGGCCGAAGCGCGCGTGCAAGAGCTGCTGCTAGAGCGGGCCAAGGTGTCGCACGACATCGGCAACCACCTGATTGTTGTGCGCAACAGCGGCAAGAAAACGATTGAGGTCTTGAACGCGTTGCTCAAGCTGACGCCGGAGTTGCGGCAGCCGCTGCGCTGGCGCATTCGGCTGAAGATTAAAAGGCTGCGGCTTGAGGTGAAGGGAACCATGGATCGCGCCCAAGAGGGGCTGGAGTTTTGCGATGCATTGATGACCGAGGCCAAGGATCCGCTCAACCATGTTCCTCAAATGGGCTCGGTGCACCTTGGCAGCTGTGTTCGCGAGGCGACGAATATCGCGTGCAAGGGTAGTGAAGAACTGTCGCGTTTTCGTCGAGATGTCGCGGAATTCGACTGTTGTGTTTGGGCGAACCAAACGCGGTTGATCCATGCGCTGGCGAATCTGGCCAAAAACGCGGTGAACCACACCGGCCCCGGCGACACCATTGCGTGGAAGACGGAAAAAGAGGGGCGGCTGCGCCGCTTTTGGTTGGAAGACACGGGGCCGGGCATTGCCTACCGCGACCTGCCGCTGTTGCTCAAGCCGGGCTTTAGCCGCCGCAAGGGGGGCCACGGCTTTGGTCTTTCTAACACCAAAGAGGGCGTGGAGCCCGGCCACGTTTATGTCAGTTCGCTCCATGGCTGCGGCGCGGCCTTTGTGGTGGAAATGGTCGAGCCCACGGAGGAACAGCTGGCCGCCGAAAAAGCGGCGGCGGAGCACAAAACCAGCCGCGACGAAGCAACGGGCCGAGACATTGTGCAAAACCTGCAATATCAACTGCAAGAGATTCAGCTGGAGACTGAGGAAATTTTTGAGCAAATGGCGAACGTAGAGCCCGGTGCCGATGGCGGGGATTTGGAAAAACGGCGGCAGCGGCTGCAAGAGCAAAAGCGCACACTGCGCGGGTACGTGAGCCAGTTTGGCGGCGATCCGTGGGCCGAGCCAGAAGATGTCGATGATGACGGCTTCGAAGAAGAAAGCGAAGACAGTTCCCCCAACGAGCAGGCGGAAGAGTGACGGAGTGTTGCCGCCGTTCTTGAGCCTTTTTTGAAAAACCAAAGGTACAATAGCGGTTGCGCCTAGGGGTGAACGAGACTCGCGCCACCTGGTATTACCCTTTTCCACGCGCGTGATGGGAATCACTTCTTGTCTTGTTTATCCACTCCAGCATTGCACACAAATCGTGAACCCAAAAAATTGTAAGGCCCTTGCCTTGGGCATCAACAAGATTCCTCAAAGCGTACACACCATCAAGCACCGCCGCAGTGACGATTTGCGTCGTACCAAACTCTCTTTGCCACGCAGAAGCTTTGGCGGCGGCATCGTTATTCAGCCTTTTGATGGAATTCGTGGCTGAATTTGACACTTTGCATTCGACGGCCATTGTTCGCCCGTCCCCCAAACCGATGATGAAGTCGGCCTTGCGAGTACCAAGCATCGATTCCCCACAAAACCGACCAGGTCTCGGAGCTTGGGAAAGGGTGAGCACTTTTCTTGCTGGAACCTGTTCGATTCCCGACTGCCGCAGCCGAGCGGCAACCAACTGCTCTTGCAACTGGGAACCCTGGGTACGACGCAACGTCTCTGTCCGTCGCACGGCTAAAAGCACGGCTGTCGCGAGCACCGCCGCGTCTTTTTCGCGTTTTTCGGGGCGTCTCCGCTTCTCCATCCAAGGAAAACGTCGTCGATCGTGCCAGTTCCGCACAAAGCTTACAAGGCGATTCGCGAGGTCGGCGTCAGAGCCGAAGGTGTTTGCGGTCAACGACTTGGCTTGGATCAAAACCTTGAGATCGTCCAAGGAAACCGGAGGACCGGATAGATAACGAAAGATTTCCCGCGTTCTTCTATCCGCTAAAAGAACCGACGCTTTCTCGCGCAGCTTTGTCAAGTCGGCCGTCTGTTCAAAAACTTCTTCAACAATCCCCCGATACTCGTCGAACAGATTCAAGTAGAGTTCCAGCGGCTCGGCGCAACGGGCTTGGCGAAAGTGCTCCGCAGCCGTTTTTCGGGCCTGGTCAAGTTGGGCTTCCAACCATACGGGCGGAGCTATCACATCGTCATCTCCATGAGCAGTGAAGGCTCCGGCACGGGGATCCTTTCCATTTCTCGAGGCTCGAATTTTGTCAGGCCGCCAGCGTACACTCGGCCGCCTCGAACCAAGGATGATTGCCGTAAGTAGGATACTAACTTGGATAAGAGAGAGGGAGACATGCTTTCACGCGGATAGAGACCATGGGCGATGTTCAAGTGGCGCGCGCCCGTCTCATTCAACACGAAGGCGGGCGGACGACGAGCCATGTAAGTTGCCAGAACGGGCGCGGGATCACGCAGGCGTACAGACCACCAAGCGAGCCGATGTCGCGCGACATAGCCCTCCTTGGCTCCCATTTTTTCGGCACGGACCAGAAATCGTTCGACGGCCGCCAGACTTTGCCCGTCAAGGGTGGATAAGTCTTCGGGCAGGTCGATGACAAGGCGTAGCCCGTCCGTGCTTGCCAAGAGCGGTTCGGTTTGTATCAGCTCCCTGGCCCGTGTCACGGCGGGGAACAAAACCCGATCAGGCAAACCTTGGCTGTGCTCGCCCGCAATCCAAATGTGATTGGCGCCCGTCACTTGACCCCGATGCACACGGCATAGTTCGCCAAGTTCAACGTAGCCTTTTGGAGTCACAACAGCGGGATGGGTAAAATGGGACCACTTTTGTTCGCTCGCCAACCGCTCGCGGCGAACTCGTCGTCCACCACCCAGATCACCCAAACAAGACAGGTCGGCGACTCTGGCAAAACGCACCAACGAGGGCTTGCTATTGACAGTGAATGTGGTGATTGCGGCGGTTGTCGCCGTTTTGGGGAAGGGCTCGGCCGCGGGTTCGATCACATGGACGCTTTGGCCGCCCAGACAACTCAGAAAAAGCTCTCGAACTAGTTGCCCGTAGTTGACATCCAGCCACTCCGCGGCGGTAATCAAAGCGCCGTAGTCACCAGGACCGGCGCATCGAGCGATGGCAAGAAAAAAATACACATGCATTCCCGCCAACGCGCTCGCTTGCAACCCAATCGCATTTGCTTGGTCCTTGAGCCAGGTTTTCCATTTCGCGGGAATCAAGTGATGCCGAACATACGGCGGATTACCGATGAACAGTGTCCGTCCGTTCACCTGGCCAAGATTCGACGTCAGAAAGTTCTCAATCCGCACCTCGGATCGATCGGCCATGCCGGACGCGGCAAGGTTAGCCCGAGTCGTAAGAGCCGCTAAAGGATCGCGCTCCACCGCCACAAGAAAGGCGTTGGGAAAACGGCGACCAACCTCCACGAGAAATCGACCGGAACCGGCACCCGGGTCGACCACTCGGTCAGGTTCGCCAAGAATTTCGACCCGGGAAAGCATGGCATCCACGATAACCGAAGGAGTGTATACCGCCCCATCTTCACGACGCCGCGAGGCGGGACGTATGTTGCAAAACGCCGTGCCCAACGGATCGTTGCCCAGTCGAATTTGCTCGAGAGTAGCCGCGATCAGGTCATCCGGTACGTCGGCCGCGCTATCTAAAAACGTGAATTTCTTTTCGCCTACAGCAGGCACGGTCGCCGCACCCAAAGCGAGGGATAACACCGTTAGCACAGCCTCGTCGGTAATCCGAGGCACCAATCGATCCATGATCCGACCCCTCCGCCTAATCCTGTGAGTCCTAGTACTGCTTCCCCACACAAAAACGCCTCTCGCCGTCGTGGCCCCACGCGGCCAATTGCTTAGCGAAGGCCGTTCTTCGACTATCTTACCCGACAGCTTTTTCTGCTCAACAATCTGTTCAAGTTGACGGGCGCTCTGGAGCACGTTCGGCGGCGGCTTTCGCCGAAACGAACTGGCGGATTTTGGCGTATAGCCTCGCGTGCCTTTCGGTGGCTAAGGCAGAGTTAGCAACTGCGTGTTGCCCGCTCGGTTTTTGCATTGCGCAGGCCTTGGAACTTGTAGAACATGCACCCGTCGTCGCCTACTTCTAGGGTGCAGAAATTTTGTTTTAGTAACTGTTCGAGCTGCTGTTCGGCTTCGCCCGCCGGCAAGCCTGTGTCCATGATCAACTCCTGCTCTGTGATTGTGCCGCCACGATGGTTGGCGGCCTGTAAGATGCGTTGGAGAGTGTTCGTCTGCTTCTTCTTGTTTTTTTGATCAGGATCGTGAGACAAAATTTTCTTGAGAGACATCTCATTTTCGAAATCCGCGCTGTCCAGCTGCCTTTTCACAAAAATTTTCATGTTTGCATCTCGCACGAGTTCAGGCATGAGAAAAAGATCCAATATTGTTCCAATTCCGAAAAATCCGAGCGTAAAAATGTACAGCACTCCTGAAAAATATTTCTCTAGATAAATTCTATGTAACCCGAAAAAATATAGCAGATAGCTAACCCATAGCTTTTTCACGTGCTTTCTCCTCTCGAAAAGTCAAGACATATCTTGGCTGTAGTTTGGCATGGAGAACCAAACTGTCAATCCTTATATTCGACCCCTCGATCTAATCCCGTGAATCCCCGCCCTATTTCCCCAACACAAAGTCAGGACGCCAAGGGCCGTTAC
>JBCCEG010000100.1:0-6001 GCA_039030455.1 Myxococcota bacterium
ACTTTTTCAGTGGATTCCTGCCCCTGCTCGGGGGCAGGAATCCAGAAAAAATGGGAGTGGCGAATGCACAGGGGGTTGTCGATTTTGTAACATTATTTTTTGGGATTGGTATTATTTGTTGGGATTGGGATAATTAATTGGCTCTAGACCATAAGACCGTCAACCGCTAACACGGCAAGCTTCGGCAAGCGATTTACCAGCGACAAATGCGGGAATTGGCTCAGTTCACGGGGACGGGGCACAAGCAAACAACCCGTGTTCGGTGTTTTTGAGCGGGGGTGGCCGCGTCTACACCGAAATCGTGCCCGACGCCAAGGCCAAAACTCCGCAGCGGATCGTCCGTGGCAAAGTGTCCCCTGACGCGGCGATCCACACGGATGGACGGCCCGCCTACGACAGCCTCGTGGACGTGGGGAAAGGACTTTGATGCCGTGAAGCGAAATCTGGGGGAGATGATGATCTAGAGCCTTGATAATTGTTCGTCAATGCCCCTCTTGCTCAAGAGACCGTTCGACGTCAATGGCCGCCATACACCCCGAACCAGCCGCTGTGATGGCTTGGCGATAGACACGATCTTGCACGTCGCCGCAGGCGAACACCCCTTGAATGTTGGTCCGGGCGGTGCCCGGCCGTGTGCGGATATACCCTTGCTCATCGAGATCAAGTTTGCCCTGGAACAACAACGTATTGGGCTGATGCCCAATGGCCATGAACAACCCTGTGCAGTCCAGTCGAGTTCGTTCGCCGGTTTGGGTATTCCGCAACATCACCCCGGCTAGTTCGTCTCGTCCCGTGTGGGCATGAGGTTGCGTGATCAACTCTTCCACCACTTGATTGTCCCGCCACCGGATCTTGGGGTGTTGGCGCGCGCGCTCGAGCATGAGGCGGCGGGCGCGGAATTGCTCACGCCGATGCACAACGGTGACCGTTTTGGCGAAACGCGTGAGAAAAAGCGCCTCTTCCATCGCACTGTCGCCGCCACCTACTACCGCCACATCGACATCCTTATAAAACGCCCCGTCGCACGTGGCGCAAGCGGAAACACCGGCGCCGGCGGCCATCAGCTCTTTTTCCTTGGCAATGCCCAACAAACGCGCGCTCGCCCCCGTGGCGATGATCAGCGTGCGCGCGAGCACCTCCGCGCCTTCCCCATCCACCAAGCGAAACGGCCTGCGTGACAGGTCGACTGCTGTAATGCTGCGCTGTCGTGTTCGCGCGCCAAAGCGTTCCGCCTGCCGCTGAAAGCGTTGCATGATCTCCGGCCCCAAAATCCCTTCGGGAAACCCAGGATAATTTTCCACGTCGGAGGTCAGCATCAGTTGCCCGCCGGGAAGGTGCGGCGCAATGCCGGTGAACACCACCGGCCGCAGCGTTGCCCGTGCCGTGTACAGCGCGGCGGTCCATCCCGCCGGTCCCGAGCCGATGATTGCTACCTGTTCCACATCGTTTGCCATGGCATTCTCCTTCATTCGCCGCGCGAGCTCTCAATGTGAAGCTCACAATATTTAATCCTGCCACATCCACCAAGATTCAAAAAGATTAGAAGTACCAGCCTGCCGAGGCTACTTCCACCGGCACCCTTTGTTTTTCTCACATTGACCCTGGTCCGCTATCTCCATGCAGGGGTCCTCCACAGGCACGCATTGTGCCGTATTTTTGGGCACAAACTTGCAAAGAGAAATTCCTTCGGCGGCGAGATTTGTAGGGTCTGGGAGATTTGAGAGGATTTTCCAGTAGTCGCCTCTCCGACGTCCAACCAACGTTTTATCCTCCGCGAAGTCGCGTTCTTTCATCCCTAGCGTTTCCACTGCTTCTTTTTTAACAGTCTTATAAATGGAAGCAAGTTTTTCTGAGGCGGGCTTTTCAAGAGAAGTTTTTGATAAGGATTCGCAATCACTCGAATTTCCTTCACTTATCAATCCGCTGCATGTTTCTAATATGTTTGCCTCATCGTAAGCTGTCGGAGCAATCGCACAGCTTCCATTTATATCCGCGCAAACAAGCTCTTTACCGAATGCTTTCTCAACCGTTGCCAAAATCGATATGCAGTTAACTTTATTTAGCAATGCAATCTCTTGCGGCGGCGACAGGACGTTGCACATCTTATCCCCAAGAACTCTGCTAAAGTCTGATGGCACGCAAGCATCTTCGCCTTTCGGCGGTTCGTACTCGCATTTCTGACCTCGCGCTAAACCGGAGCTACTCTCACAAGCTTGCTGCTGTCCCAAGGATGAATTAGCAATCCGACCCTCACAAGGATTTTTCAAAACACAGCGTCCGACAACTCCTGCTTCCTTCAGACACCTTGCAAAAAAAATAGGACTCATCTTACTGCTTGAGATCTCCGGGCACTTCGCGGAAACACTGACCGTGAAATCACTGCAAACATTCTTTTTCACACTTTTTGTAAACGATCTAAGCGACCAAAATCCTGTCGCCGAGTCACACGCCTTTCTCAATTTTTCCTCAACGTCAAGAATCGCCTGTTGCGACGAAATACCTGCTTTGCAGGCCTCAGCTACATCGGTCCCAACAGCCACTTTCTTGGCAAGATTTTCTCGCCAGCCCCTGCATTTTTTAATCCTCTCTTCCCGAGACTGCGAAAAAACCTCTAAGTTGGTATCTTCCACGCCACCGTTACTACATCCAGCGGCCGCCACTAAAAGAACGGAGGCAGCCAACCATCCCGGACACGTGGCTTTTTCTCTTGTCATCCCTTCACCTCCCTGAATACAGGCAGGACTATCACACAGAGAGCTTTCTCTCACAATCACCTCTCGCTAGCAACGGCTTACAACCCTAGAAACACAAACTCACGCCGCGGTATTCCCCAAACTCTCCCCCCGGGCTGAAGCAGACATGCGAGCTTGCCCTCCACCCTCCGCAGGGCCATGATGGCGAAAGGAAGCTAAAACGATGTTGATAACCACAAGGACGACGACTTTTTTGCTAGCGGCGTTGCTGGCGCATCCACTGAATGCCTGGGCCATGCAACCCAGCGCGAACAAGCTTGAAGAAGAAGAAAAATCGCTTCCTCTTCTTATCGACGAGGAAAAAGGAGAAGCGTATCCTCTTTTCATCCAGGAGGAAGAAGAAAAAGAGCAAGAAGAAGAGGAGGAGCAAGACAGAGAAGACCAAAAGGAAGATGAAGAGGAAAACCGGCAAAACCGGTATCTAGCCAATCTAGACTCCGCGCAAAGGCTCATGGACGGAATTCTGCCCTCTTCGTGTTGGTGCGGCGGGTGTTGCTGCGCATTGATCTCTCTATTCCTGGTTCTTACCCTTTTTGACGAGCTGTTGTCGCCGGAGATGAAAGAAGAGTTGCCCGACCTCTCTGACTCTCAAGTGGGGCCAGGCGGGTGAACCCAACGGTGAAACCCATATCATGCCCAGGTAAAATGAACACGAACACCGCCAAAACAACCGCCTTGTTGCTGGCAATAATGCTAGCGAATCCCCTGAATGCGTGGGCCATGCAACCCGGCGTGAACGACATCGATGAAAACGTGGAATTGTTGATCGACGAAAAAGAAGAGCAAGAAGACAACGAAGAGGAAGAAGAGCAAAAGGAGGACGAGGAAGAAAATTCGTGGAACGAGAACACGGGCGACTTGGGTCTTCTGATACACAGGCTGAAGGAAAAAATTCTGCCCTCCACCGCTTGCGGAAAAATGTGCTGCGCCATGGTTTCTCTTGTTCTTGCCTTCGCTCTTTTCGACGAATTGTTGTCGCCGGAGACGAAGGAGGAAATGTGGCAAAGTCTTATTGATTCAGTGTACCAACCACACGGAGAATATGGAAAAAGTGGCAGCCGCTAGAGATCGATCATATGCTCTTGTCTTCCTTTTAGCCTTTGCCGTGACCAGCGTCGGGGCCTTGGCACAACAAGGTCTCCCCGGCGCAAACACAGCCGCTCGCAAAAGCCCCTGCGCCACGCCGCGTCAAGCAGTAGCGGCATGGTCACGGCACCTGCGACCCGAAAGCTACGACTTGCATCTTGCCGCCCGCTGCGCGCAGCGCCCCGCGACCATGAGTCAAGAAGCCTTTACGCAAGCCATGCGGCAGTTGCGCCAGGTGTTTGACTGGCGCGGCATGGCGCTGCAGCTGGAAAAGATTCCCGACACCCCCGGTTACGTCAACCCCAAAACAGGCCGCGAACAAGTGGTGCTCAACGACCTGCTGCCGCAAGTTTGGGTGGAAAAAGTGGGCGCGCGGTGGGTGTTCCCAGCAACCGTTGTAAGCAAGATTCCCACGCTGCACCAAAAAACCGTGCGGGTGGATCTGCGCGGGTGGGTCTGGCTGCTGCCCGAGTGGGCCAAGCAAGACATGTTGGGGATTGAAGGGGTAACGCTGTGGCAGCTAGGCGCCCTTTTACTGCTGGTGCTATTGGGAATGCTGCTGCGGCTCACGGTGACGTCCGTGGTGATTTCACGCATCGAAAAGTTCCTCAACCACTTTTCGGGCCTACGCTGGGGACGTGACCTGCTGGGTCCGGCGGCGATGCCACTGGGCAACCTGGCGATGGCGGCCTTTCTGGCTTTTTGTATTCCCAGCTTGGCGCTGAACGCCCGATTGGCCCAGAGCGTGATGATTGCCGTTCGTGTCTTGGCCGCCGTCTCGGCCGTTATGATGCTCTACCGCAGCGTGGATCTACTCACGGCGTGGATCGCGGCGCGCTTGACCAAAAGCGGTTCAACAGGCTTTGACGAACAGCTTGTCCCCTTAATCAGTCGCGGCCTCAAGGTGATTATCGTGCTGTTGGGCACGATCTTCGTGCTGCAAAACCTCAACGTGGATGTCACGTCGCTGTTGGCCGGTGTCACCGTGGGTGGTTTGGCCGTCAGCTTCGCCGCGCGCGATACCGTGTCAAATCTGTTCGGCTCGGTGACCGTGCTCATCGACAAACCCTTTTCCGTGGGCGATTGGGTGCGAACGGCGGGGACCGAGGGCATTGTGGAAACCATCGGCTTTCGCTCCACGCGCATACGGACCTTCTACAACTCCCTGGTAACGGTCCCCAACAACAAGTTCACGCAAGTGGTGGTGGATAACCTGGGCCTGCGCGAATACCGCCGCTGCTATATCACTTTGCATCTGCGGCTTGACACAACCCCCGAGCAAATCGAGGCATTTTGCAACGGCATTCGGGCACTCCTCAAAGCCCATCCCAAAACCCGCAAGGACTACTACGAAATCCATTTCAACGACTACGGCTCCTCGTCGCTAGACATCATGTTGTACTTTTTCATGAAGGTTCCTTCGTGGTCCGACGAGCTGCGCACACGTCATGAAATCTTCTTGGATATTCTGCGCTTGGCCAAAAGCTTGGGCGTACAGCTTGCTTTCCCCACGCAAACGCTGCATGTGGAGCAAATGGCCACGCCTAGCGGAGAACCACGACAGAGCCCCGCGCCGCGCCCCCAAGATTTAAAGCGAACGGTGCAAGAGTTTGGCCCGGGCGGCGCCGCGGTACAACCCCCGGGGCCGCGCTTGGGCGAAGGGTATTTCGCGGAGTGACACCCTGATCCGTCAACGTAGCCGGACTAGCACCGCCCCAAGGAATCCGTAACTCATAATTTATCCGACATTCCGCGCATGAGTGAAAAAGTTTTATAATAATACCAATCCGCAGAAATAACGACACCTTCCTGTCATCCCTGCGAAAGGTTGTCACCCCTGCCCCCGAGCAGGGGCAGGGATCCAGAAAAGACGGGAACGGCGAGCGCAAGGGGGTTGTCGATTTTGTAAACCTATTTTCGCGGATTGGTATGATTGCCGCTCACTGCCTTCATCAAAAGAGGAATACCGGCTTTGTTTTCGACGATTAAATGAAGAATGACTTGGTTCAACGAGGGGCGAAAATCCCGGCTGGGTCTTCGACCCCGGGTCGCAGCCAGAGGCTGCTTCCCTGCTCCTGGCCAGAGGCTCCACCGGAGCCTCTTAAGGCCTGACGGCCTTACCCGTCGCAGCCGCGCGTGACGTGGATGATCCGGTCGTCGTC
>JBCCEG010000101.1:0-5979 GCA_039030455.1 Myxococcota bacterium
AGGGCGGGGCGGGGGGGGGGGTTAAAGGAACCCGCCCCGCCACTCGCCGGCTTCGCCGGGGGGGATAAAGAGCGGAGGGGAGACTTTGCTTGCCACTCCGCATACTCCGACCGTACGACCCGTACTCCGCTATGATAAGCACCGGAGGACCGGAGGGGAGCGAGCAGTAGGGGAGACCCGCGCCGGCGGTCGCCGAAAAGTGACTGTTTGCTCGCTCGCTACGCTCGCTCGCAAACCCAGCAGCACTCGGTTTACCAAATTTCGAACAGCCTGGTGGCGATACGAGCCAAGTTGACCGCCCGGAGCACCTCAGAGGCGAGCACTTTAAGGTTCACTTTTGCGAGCAGTCGCGCAAGCAGGCGGTCACCGCTGTCGCCAAGAGTGCGAGGCGTGACCACATCGGCTGCAAGCACCGTCTTGCTACTATAATTAACCATTAGTAGGCAGTCGAAAAGGTGCAAGCGCTGGTCTACGCCGGCTATAGGGTGCCTGAATACAGAGTACCCTATACGCGAGACCGTACGCGTCTTTTTGCAGTATAAAGTCAAGTAGTGGTTGTAATTAGGGTGCAAGCTCGTTATAGCGAGCGCAACTTGACTATCTTTCGAAACTTTGTGGCGGATTTGCCACACTTTCACAAATTTGTGAAAGACGTACGAAAGGAGTCGTAGGTTAAAAATATGGTCCTAACCAGTGGTTGCAACGAGAATTGATAATAGGGGACCGGCAAACAGGAAAAACAGCGATTGCTATTGATACAATATTAAATCAAAAAATAATAAATTCAGGGGCAGATGAATCCAAAAAACTTTATTGTGTTTATGTAGCAATAGGACAAAAGCGGTCCACAGTTGCTCAATTAGTTAAAATTCTGTCACAAGCTGGCGCTTTAGATTATTCAATTATTGTAGCGGCGACAGCCTCAGACCCGGCGCCCTTACAATTTCTAGCGCCTTACGCGGGATGCGCGATGGGCGAGTTTTTTAGAGATAACGGAATGCATGCTTTAATAATTTACGATGATTTAAGGTGCGGGGCTCAGCATCCTCACTCCGTTATGGGTTTTAACCCCTGCACAGGGGTCCTAGGTGCTAAACCGCTGGGGGTGGCGCCGAAAATATCCCACACAGAAGGGGGGATTGAGCGCCACGAAGTCCCTTCACGCGGTACGTCTTGGAAAGAATATGCGTTGGGGAAACCTTAGAAATTCGGGAGGCGCCTTATTCGTAGTCCGTCGGGCAATCAAGCGCGCGCCCAATACCGACGTCCTCTTATCATCGAGGGATATGGCGCTTGGTCGCCCCACCAACAGCCACATCGAGCTGCCGGCACGAGGATGCTCAAGTACTACCATACTTAAGGAGGAAAGACGCCCTACATCTAAGTCGGCCGGCGGGTTCACCACAGGGTGCGAGCTTACGCGCGCGGGAGGCTTTGTGCCGGCGGCACAAGCGCTCGTGAGCGGGTACACCAAGCACCAAAGGTGGGGCCTACACGTAGGTCGGGTTCAGTCCAGGACATGCGGAGCGCTTAGGATGATAGCCACAAGGGCGAGAGTGTGCCCGTCCTGCGCTTTTTGAGCCGCGAGCTTGCCTACTCATGGTGGCACAACACTCGGTAAGCGGTTGTCGCGCCCTTCGGGCGCGCAAACCGAAACTTGGCACTTTTACGAGCAGTGGTTCGGGTACTCCGGGCTCTTGGGCGCGGCCGGCTTGTATTGCGCGGGCGGTCGGCCAGGCGCGCCCATTTGAGCGCAAGCACAGCTTGATCGCAACCGCCAATCAAGCTGCCCTCGGACCCCAAAACCGGTCTGATGACGATCACCCAAGAGTGCTCAAGTGCTGCGCGGCGCACTAGCGCTGCAAGGTTGCGCCACCAAGAAGCGATTCGCCCGAAACAGGCGGACAGGCCGCACTCGTCCGGGGGACGATAGAATACCTGCTGCGAAAATGTATAGCATCGTAAAACCGCGGCGGGGAAGTAGTCGGGCCTCCCCCCAGACTTCAAGCAGGCGTCGGCGGCGATTAAAAAGCACCGCCGAATATGTACTCGTTAAAAAGGGCCTGGAATGTCTCAAATCTCTCACAACTTCCTGCACGGCAAAGTGTGGTAAATACGTTAAACTTATGGCAATAATTGCCGACCCCTGTGTTCTTCTCGCGGCATATGTTCGATTGGTGTCCATATCACGGTCCCCCCTACTGGGATCTCAAGTCTCACCTGCTTTACTAGATATTTTCGCCCGGCGAAGGTTCGCGAGGAGTCTTTCCCGAAGGCAAGAAGCGACTCCCCGAAGGGGAAGAGTGCTGCGCGTCCTACTCGCCCCGACTGAAAGGAGGGGCGAGGAGCAGACAAGCGGTTTACCACTCGGACTGGGTCTCGTTCCCGAAGGTAAAGATGGGACCTCACTACTTTCGTACACTTGTTTCCCTTCGGGAACGAGACCCGCGAAGCGCCAAGTGCGCGCACCAGTTTGCCTTCGGCAATGACTACCTATAAGCACAAAAGGTCACAGGTACCCCTATGTAGTGCATAAGGTACTTCGTCCTGTAGAGACAGGTGTTAAAGATGGTCGTTTCTTACGCCCTCTCGAAAGGAGTACGCGTAGCACTGGTGTTCTAGCGCAGCCTGCCTTTGCGGGCCACTTCGTGGCCCGCAAGCAATGGGGCAACACTATATTTCGGACCTTCGGTGCCGAAAGGTGCCTAGAACTGGGCTCAGGCTACGCCTGGCGGTCCCCCGTGCACTCTGTCTGCTTTGCTCTTGCCGAACGCAGTGAGGCAAGAGGGAAGGAGCGGAGGGGCAAGCGCGCGCAATCGACCGGCAGTGCAGCTTTGCTGCACAAAACACACGAGTGCTACTGGGTTTGTAAGAACAAGACAAGACCTCACCATCTAAAGATGTACTCGTTTTTGCCAACGCAAGTGTGCTTTACCCCCGCGCCTTCACAAACACAACCGGGAGAAAAGTGTGCTACGTCTTCCGAGGGTACTCAAAGGTCGGCGCTGGGTGCAATTGCGCCGGCGCCTATCCAAGCTAGGCCGATTGAGGTCGCAAATTGACCTCGCCGTAGGAACTTTCAATGAATACTTGACACCTCACGGCACTTACACCAAGGGTCTTATACATTCTTCAAACCTCCGGGTTCAGTCTCCGGGGGCGTCGGCCGGCTCCGCCGGAGAGCTGGGGAGAATGGGCGTGTTTGCGCCACCCGACTATCCGGCGCCGGCGGCCCACTCAGGGACAAGGTCGTGCAAACAGCAACACTGATGGCTCTGGAGAGAATTTATGAAAAATGCTTTAGTGACAATTCTCACGGATTTAGGCCTGGGAGAAGCCGTCACAGTGCTCTAGGCGCAATAAAGACCGGGTGGAAAGGCATCTCCTGGTTTCTTGAATTCGATCTCCATAAATGCTTTGACAGTATGGATAGGCATCGTCTGGTTCGCCTCCTGCGGGAGAAAATCGAAGACCAGCGGCTTTTCGACCTCCTACACAAGATGTGAAATTCAGGGTTGGTCGGTGGCCACATTCGGAGCAGAGTAGGGTGGCAGAGCAACATTCTCTCACACCTTTTTTGTAACGTCTACCTAGATCGCCTTGACAGGTGGATAACACAAATCCAACAAGAATACACCACTCAAAAGGCAACCCGCAAAGCAGCAAAATTGTGGAGGAAAGCTACCCTAGTGACCTCGGAGGAAAAGCGCAGGTTACGGTTTGACCAAAGGAAGATTAATAGGTGAATAGATAACAAAACGGGTCGGGCCCTCCTAGACGGCCTCACCCCGAAGCGTTATGACGGCCCGGACTATATACGCATTAGATATGTCCGCCACGCGGACGATTTATTACTAGGCCTCACAGGTCCGAAAGCCATAGTGGAACACCTAAAAAGGCGCATAAGCACTTTTCTAAAGTCCGATCTCAAGCTGGACATGGAGCAGTGCGCTATCGTGCATGCCGTGGGCAACCGCGTGAAATTTCTCGGAGTCTGGCTCGGAATAGTGCCCCAAAACAAGTGGCTACGCCGGCAAACCAGGGAATTGGAAAAGAGGCGCCGGGTGCGTGGGAGACTAATCCAACGTAAGAAACACCTTAAAGAGACCTGGGACCGGCAGATTGGTTGGCTCGCCCGTAAAGCCTGGGCCCAGGGGGTGCGCCAGGCGGCCCGCCTGCTTGGCTCGGGGCGTAAAGCCGTGGAGGCCATGGCACAAAAGGCTGCGCAACTTGCCGCGGAATTTGTTATCTCGCCGCCGACGGCGCGCTTGCGCGCAACAGCGCTAGCGAACCTGCGGGAGCGGGTGTCACCGCTTCGGAGTGGACACAACCTACCAAGCAGAGTGGAGGCGGCCTACAATAACCTCGTGCTCGCTTTAGAAACTGACATACAAGCCAGTGCTAGGTCTCCGGCTCCGCCGGGCTACGCGTCGTTCTCGCCTCCCGAAGGGGCGGCGCCGGTCCACTTTGTGGACCGCAGGGCGTGAGCGAAGCGAACGCAAAAGGAGTCGGCTTGGTCGAAGCCTTTCCCTTCTTTCCCCTTCGGGGAACGAACGACACAAGACATTTCGTCGCACCATCAGGCGTCTTACGAGCATTTCTCAGGGCCCTTAGACAGGTGTACGCACTTTGTTCACTTGTGGCTCTGTCCCCTGATGGCCTGTTGGCGTGTCGCGCTTGGTGGATACGAGCAGTCTTGGGTTTGATGTTATACATTGAACAATACAACCACCCTTGTGCTGTTGTGCCGACCGGCGCCAGGAGGTTCAGAGGCGACTTGGCGTCACAGATGCACACGCCGTACCGCGCCGCGCCACACTGGTCACCCCTTCGGGGTGCAACGTAAGTGAGACACTAGACAAGTCTGCGCACCTTCTTTCACTAGCCGCGCTTTGAGTTTAAAGTCGCGAGCTTGTGGATCACTGTTTGCGCGTATGGAAAGTACTGACGATCGTACAGCGATTTCCGCGCCTGGGGGTGTACTACGCCATTCAGCGTACAGGTCCGGCTATCCGGAAGAATGCACGTTACCTTCCGGATCAAGCGCCGTTCCCTTCGGCGTCCGCTTGCTCGCGCCTTACAGGCGCGAGCAAGCGGACTGGAAACACAAAAACCTTGTTACGACTGTGTCCGCAGTCCGCCACTGAACTTCCCCGCATATCTGGGCGCCTATGGCCGAAATTCGCGAGAAGCTCCGCAGTCAAAAACTCCTCGTTGGTCATCGACCGAGTCATTTGGACAAGCTTCTTGCAAACCCCGACGAGATCGTTGTTCAGTGGTTTGCCGTTATGGCCCATGGATTGCTCGAATATTACAGCTGTTGTGACAACTTCTACAAGGTTCGTCACTTGGTCAATTATTATATTCGTTGGTCGGCTATATTTACTTTAGCTAAAAAACACAAGACCTCCGCGCGAGCCATCATTAGACGCTACACCAAAGATCTCGAGATCACAACCTACGAGTGTTTGCGCTCGCAAGCTCGCGCAAACCCTACTTCGAGTGGCATCCGGCGAGCACAGCTAGCTGTTACGCGTGATGAGCACTTTTTTTCATAGAATAGTGCGCTAAGTTTGGTTGCATTGTAACGCTTGTAGGCGTTTACGTGTTGTTGGCTGCGCGAAAGGTTTTGGTGCCCTAAGCCTGCCATAGCACCATAATAACTAGTCGCCAAGTTATTCCGGCGAAGCCGGCCTTTTGAAAAAAAGAGCGGAGGCCGCAAACGCGGACGCCACGCGCCCTTGCGCGCGCTTGCTCTTGCTCCCGGCGAAGGTTCGGAGTAGAGTCGCGCAAGCGCTGAGAGGCCCGCGCTTGCGCTCCTTCGGAGACCCCAACCCCTTCGGTGCGGCTCGCTACGCTCTTTATCCCCCCCGCCCGCGACCCGTACTCCGACCGTACGACCCGTACTCCGCTATGATAAGCACCGGAGGACCGGAGTCTCTCCGGCTCCGCCGGCAGCTTCGCGACGGTCGGGGGGGA
>JBCCEG010000102.1:0-5944 GCA_039030455.1 Myxococcota bacterium
AGGGCGTAATGATCGGCCGGATTGATGGGTCCGGCGGTGTTGAAAAAGCGCTCCATTTTTTAATTATGAATTATGGATTATGAATGATGAGTTTTTTCTGTCGTCATGTTTAAGCACTCATAATTCATAATTAATAACTCATAATTCCTCCCTACATGGCCCGCACGGCGATGTCCTTACCGTTGCCTTGCTGCCATTTTGCCATCATTTCCCCCTATCCGACAATCCCATTAGTCCCTGCCCAATCGGGTACACTACTACCGCGGATCAGAGGGATTGATAGGATTGCGGCGATGGCCGGTTTGGATAAAGCGCGCGATTTTTCCCCTGTCCGACATCCGACCATCTGTCGAATCTTGTGATCCGTGGTACTACTCACACCATGACCGACTCGCAACTGTTGCGAAAATTGTATCGTCTGGCGGTTCGTCCTTACCGCAAGATGTTGCTGTGCGCGGTGTTGCTGTACGGGCCCGTGACGTTGCTGGCGTTGGCGCAACCCTTGGTGATTGGCGCCGCGGTGGATCGGGGGATGCAACCCGGCGATCCGGCGGCCGTGACGCGGTGGGCGGGCGTGTACCTAGGCGCCGTATTGTTGTACGCGGTGGTGGAGATGCTGCAGCTACAGCTGATGCAACTCGTGGGGCAACGCGTGCTGCGCGATCTGCGTCACACCTTGTTCGCCAAGGCGCAACGGCTACCCATGCCCTTTTTCGCGCGGACGCCTCTTGGGCATGTGCTCTCGCGCATCGGCAGCGACACAGAGGCGTTGGGAGAGATCTTTTCCTCCGGCGCCGTGGCGGTTTTAGGGGATTTGCTGTTTGTCGCGAGCACGTTGGTGATGTTGCTGTTGGTTGACGTGCGCTTGTCGTGGTCGGTGTTGGCGCTTATGCCGCTGTTGATCGCCGGCATGTGGTGTTTTCGCGTATGGACGCAAAAGGCTTACCACCACGTGCGCGCCAGCATGGCGGAGCTGAGCGGGCATTTGCAAGAGCACTTGGCGGGCATGGCGACGGTCCAGATGTTCGGTCAAGCGCAACGCGCGTCGCGCCAAGCCGCCGATCACAGCCGTGCCTATATGCAAGCCAACCGGCAGGCGGTGCTGCTAGATGCCGCCGTCTACTCGTTTGTCGACGCCTGCGGCGCGGTGGCAACGGCGGCGGTGTTGTGGGCCGCCTATGGGCAAAAGCAGATCGGCGCGTTGCAGCTTGGGGTGTTGGTGGCGTTTGTCGAGGCGTTGGGGCGATTTTTCCATCCGCTGCGCGAGCTCTCTAACCGCTACACGGTGTTTCAAAGCGCTGTCGTCTGCACGCGGCGCATCCTGGCGTTTCTGCGGCTAGAGGAAGAAGAGCCGCCAAGGCTTAACACTCCCCCCGCGCGGTTTCGTCGCGAGATTGGCTTTAACGCCGTGCGCTTTGCCTATGCCCAAGGCGCGGACGATGTTCTCAAAGGCGTGTCGTTCACCGTTCAGAGAGGCGAAAGCATAGCCTTGGTGGGGCGCACGGGAGCGGGAAAAACCACCATCACCAAGCTGCTACAGCGCCTATACGACGTAACAGGTGGGCATATTACGATTGACGGCGTGGACATCCGTCGGTTCTCATTGCCCGATCTGCGCAAACTGTTCAACGTCGTGCCGCAGGAGGTCACGCTGATGTCGGGGACGTTGCGCGATAATTTGTGTTACGGGCGATCGCGGGCTGCCGACGATGAGGTGTGGGCCGCCTTGCGAACCTGCCAAGCCGATTATCTGGTGGGGCGAGCGGGAGGATTGGATGCCAAGGTGGATCCGCGCGGCGGCAATTTTTCTCTCGGTGAGCGTCAGCTGCTGGCTCTGTGTCGGGCGCTGATCGCCGACCCGGCCGTCCTTATTCTCGACGAGGCTACCGCCAGCATCGACCCTTACACGGAACGGCGTTTGCAAACGGCAACGGCCCGCCTGTTGGCAAGCCGTACGTGCTTTATCGTCGCGCATCGGCTCGAAACAATTCACCACTGCGACCGCATTTTGGTCTTTCACAACGGACAGCTGATTGAGCAAGGCAACCACGGGCAATTGATGCGCGACGACGGCATGTATGCCAAGCTCGCGCGGCTGCAGTTACAACAGTCGGCGCCGTCTTCGGGTGTTTGATGGTATGGGCCTTTCCCCTGTCATTCCCGCCTGCACGGGAATGACAAAAAGACAAGGATAAAAAAAGAAACGTCCGATTTTTATCGGATCCGCATTTTGTCAGGGCTTTCAGTCAGATGAAGATGCTTGGCGGTCTTCATCTTCTTCTTCGTCACCCAAGTCATCCAATTCCATATCCTCTAAGTCATCGGGCGACTCTTGTTGTTCAGGGTTGCCTTCTTGCGCGGATGTTTGCTGCTGGTTCTCTTGGAGGGTTTGTTTTTCGTTTTGATCTTCTTGCTGCTCTTGCGCACCGGCTTGCGCTACCACCATGACCCGCAGGGTTGCCGTGACTCCGCCTTCAAGCCGCGCGGCGGCGGTGTGCAGCCCAACGGTTTTGATGGGTTGCTGCAGTTTGATGTCGCGGTGGTCCGTTGCATAACCCTGAGCACGCAATGCCGCTTCGATATCTCGCGTGCCCACGGAGCCGAACAGTTTCCCGTTTTTTCCCGCCTTGGCGGTGATGTCTAGTTGCAGCTGCTCCAACTTGGTTTTGTGCTGCTCTGATTCGGTAATCAGCTGCCGTTTGCGGTGCCGGACCAGTTGCTTTTGGTGTTCCAGTTGTTGCACGCGCTTGGGCAAAACAGGCAGGGCTATCTTGCGGGGGAACAAGAAGTTACGGGCATAACCGGGACGGACTCGGACCACATCGCCAATGTGGCCCAGGCCGGCCAAATCACGCGCTAACAAGACATGGATGGGTGACGCCATTTACTTCTCCTCGCGAGGTCGTTTAAAATCACCGCGCTTTCGTTTTTATTTTGGATCCCCGCTTACGCGGGGATGACAAAAAAGAAAAACCTACGCTCGTGACATTTCCGAACGTCCTCTCTATTTATGTTCCTTTGTTCCTTGACACCTATTCTCCAGCCGCAGCCTCGGGTGCGGGCGCGGCGTCTTTTTCTTCGCTTGCGGAGGATCGTTTTTGCTGTTGGGGCTTTTGCGAGCCTTTTGCTTGCTGCTTTTTCACGGTTTCTTTTTCGCTTTCTCGCGAAGGTTCTTGATGAAAGCTCAGATGATCCGGCCGCGGTTGAACCGTGTCGGGGTCCACTTCCAATTTAAGCATTACGCTTTGGCGCAGCAGCACCTGTTCGTCCATGGCAAGCAGCCGATCGTATGCGTTGGCAATGCCCGGTTTGCCCACGTAAGTGTGTTGGACAAAGGTACCTTTGTTGTAATTAAGGCGCTGCCAGGCTAGTTTTTTGCGGCCCCAGCAGAGGACTTGGATATTTTTACCGTCTCGTTGCTCAACCCATGTTTTCATTTTGCGCATGAGCCCCAGCGCCGCCTTTTCTTCAAGCTGAGGCCGCAGCACGTAGAGCGTTTCGTATTGGCGCATATCCTGTTGCACAGCGTGTTTCTCCCTAATGAGTGCCTTCTCGTTTTTTATCCTAACTTTGCTTCCACTCTGCCACATCCGGTTGCCGGAGGCAATCACCCCCGCGCGAGTTTGTCGCTAGAGTTTCCGCGGACCCGGGGGATTGACAGGATTGCGGCGATGGCCGGCTTGTGTCCGACATTCGACCATCCGTGCCAATCCTGTAATCCGTGGTGCTACATTGCCCACACCGTGATCTTTTTCCCATCCGGCGCGGTTTCCCGCTTGGTCCACACCCGTTCGTCCCAGCTTTTGCCCTCGCGGCGGTCGAACAGGATTAGGTGGCCCTCGGGCGCGTGGAACCGATCCATGTAACCGGCCGTTTGTTGCAATCCCTTGCCAATGACAGTTTCGGCGCCGTCGTTGCGGTGGATGAGCTTGAGTTCCAGCACAATGACTTGTTTTTTGTCATGTATTGTAGAGACGCGATTAATCGCGTCTCTACAAGCGGCTGGTTGTTGGTTCGTGGGGGGAACCGGCCACGTGACGATCAAATCGGTACGCCCGCTGCCGACGGCCTGCTCGCGTTGGATGGAGCCGCGACTGTTCACCGTCCGCTGCAAAAAGGCCTGTAACAGTAACTGTGGACCGGCCTCCTTGTATTGAAATTGATCCAACCAGCTCTCGGAGTGCTCGCGGAAAAAGCGTTGGAAAGCGCTCAACAGTTCGTCCATGTCCAGCGGTTGATCGTGCTTGGCCAAGGCCGGTGTTTTAACGGCGAGATCCTTTTCCCACGGGGCTGTCAGAACGCGGGGGATGATCTCGCGGTAAACGGGGTTGGCGATGACAATGCTGTTGGTGTCGTCTTGGCGAATGAGCCCCAAGTCGGTGACGTACTCAAAATCCTCGGCGGAGGGGTGGAGATCGTACCGGCCCATTATGGAAGCAATCACCCGATGCACCCGCTCTTGCTTGAGCTTGGCCATCAGCTGGTCCAAATGCGTTTCGCGCCGCTTTATGAGCCGTTCCTTGGCCGCGTCGATATCCTCCACCGTGATGGTCTTGGATCGATTGCGTCCTGATTTATCCTCGAAACAGGCATCGTAGGCCAAGGCGTTCACCAGCCACGGCTGCCCTTGCGTGAGTTCGAACACCCGCTCGACCACGCCGTTCTCGAATTGTTGACCGGTCTGCCGCGTGTGTTGAGCGTACAGAGTCTTGACATCCTCTTGCGAAAAATCGCCCAGCCGCAGTGATTTGGAGTTGATGTTAAAGGGGCTGGGTCCGGTGGAGGGCTCCTTGCTCCGGTCCAATTGCATCCGGTAATCCCGTGGGTCGCGCATGCCGCACAGCACAATGCTTTGGGGAAAGGGGACGTATTTGCGATCGCAGTAGCCGTTGCGCAGCTGCTGCAACACCGACAGCAACGTTGCGTCGACCAACGAATCGATCTCATCGATCAAGAGCACGACTGGCTTGGGGCTCTGGTCGCACCATTGCTGCAGCGCGGTGATCAGGGCGCCTTCGCCCAGGTGCCGCTGTAAAATCTCCCGCCAGTGTCGGTCCAGCCAAACATCTCCCAGTTGTATGCGAGCTTGCTTGGCCAATTCATCCAAAATGCATTGCAAGCCGCGATCGATGTCGGCGCCCGCCGTGCGCGCCCGTTCGACCGAAAAATAGACGCAGGCATGGTGCCCTTGTTGGTTCAGGTAATCCGCCAATGTCTGCAGGCACGTGGTTTTGCCCGTCTGGCGCGGCGCGTGCACCAAAAAGTATTTTCTTTGGTCGATCAGGGACAAAATGCCCGACAGGTCCCAGCGCGCAAGCGGATCAAGGGCATAGTGGCTTGCGACGTCGATGGGACCGGTGGTGTTGAAGTAGCGCGCCATGCAACTACCCTATCACGCTGTCTTAGCCGGGGAGTTGCCGCCACACTCCGCCGCTGATTTGGATGTTGTGGGCGGCGGGGCGTATCCTAGCGGACATGACGGTTCGTCAAATTCCCTCGCCGGACGATCAACTGGAGCTGTTGCTGCGCGGCGCGTTAGACGTGCATGTGGAGCAAGAGCTGACGGCCAGGTTGCACCGCAGTTGGCGGCAGCAGAAACCCTTGTGCGTCAAGGCGGGTTTTGACCCCACGGCGCCCGACCTGCATTTGGGGCACTTGGTGCTGTTCAACAAGCTGCGCCAGTTCCAAGATCTGGGGCATACCGTGATTTTTGTTGTGGGGGACTTTACCGCACGGATCGGTGATCCCACCGGCAAAAACAAGACGCGGCCGCCGCTTAGTCCCGAGGAGATCGAGCGCAACCGCCAAACGTACAAGGACCAGGTGTTTCGCGTGCTTGATCCGGCGCGCACGGAGGTCCGTTGCAATTCCGAGTGGCTGGGAGCATTGGGCCTAGAGCAAATCCTTAAGTTGTGCGCCATGTGTTCCCTGGCGCGTTTGATTG
>JBCCEG010000103.1:0-5898 GCA_039030455.1 Myxococcota bacterium
GACGTGGCCGGTTTCCCCCGCGAACCAACAACCAGCCGCTTGTAGAGACGCGATTAATCGCGTCTCTACAATACATGACAAAAAACAAGTCATCGTCCTGGAACTCAAACTCGTTCACCCCAAACGCTCCGTCGAGAGCACGATGAACCAGGGGCTGGAGCAAACCAGCGCCTACATGGACACGTGCGGCGCCACCGAGGGTCATCTGATCCTTTTCGACCGCCGCGAGGGCAAAAGCTGGGACGAACGCATCTGGGTCAAGCATGAAACCGCCCCTGATGATAAAAAGATTACCGTGTGGGCAATGTAGTACCACAGATTACAGGATTTGACAGAGGAGGATTATGAATTAGTAATTATGAATAATGAGTTTCTTCTACCGCCATGTTTAGGTGCTCATAATTCATAACTCATAACTCATAATTCATAATCAATTTGATGCATTCTTTTTTAGCCGGTGTTGTTTTGTTGGGTGTGCTCGTGGTGGTGCACGAGCTGGGCCACTTTGCCGTCGCCAAACTGTTGGGCGTGCGGGTGGAGGTCTTTTCGGTGGGGTTTGGCCCCGCTTTGCTGGGGATCAAACGGGGAGAGACCGAATATCGCCTGAGCTTGATTCCGCTGGGCGGCTACGTGCGCATGCTGGGCGAGACGCCGTGGCAGGGTGTGGAACGGGCCGATAAAGCGGTAAGTTTTTCGCATCAGGCGCTGTGGAAGCGCGTGGCGATTGTCGCGGCCGGACCGTTGAGCAACTTCGTGCTGGCTGTCCTTTTGCTTACCTTTGCCTTTCACGGCCCGCGCCAAGAGCTAGAGCCGGTGGTGGGCACCGTGCTGCGCGGTAGCGCCGCCGAGGCCGCCGGAATCCGTTCCGGCGATCGATTGGTCCAAGTGGGCAATGTGCCCACGTCGACGTTTGGCGAAGTGGCGCGACAGATTCGTGCTTATCCTGACAAATCGCTGCCCGTGGTGGTGCAACGCCCCGGACCGGATGGAACGCCCCGGCGACTTCACATCACAGCGACACCGACAGCGCGCGAAGTGGTGGATCCCGTTACCGGCAAGCAACGGGTTGGCTCCCTGGGCTTGCTGCACATGGTTTCTCGCCCTCGGGTGTGGGTGACGGCTGGCAGCATCGCGGCTGAAGCAGGGCTGTTGTCGTTGGACGAGATCATCCAAGTGGATGGGATTGCTGTCACGTCCATGATGCAATTGCGTGCCGCCTTGGCGGATCGTGCCGATCAGAACATCTCTTTGCGAATTCGGCGGTCGGATCAGAGTGCGACGGTGCCGTCGACCGCTGCACAACCTGACAGAGATGCGGGTTCTCGGCAGGTAGCCGATCAAGAACAATTTACCGAGCTTGGTCTCGTGTTGCCGCAGGCGGGAACCGTTCCCGCCGCGCCGCGGGTTGAGCGAGAGATCAAGCGTTATGCCGTGACGTCCCAAGAGCTGCAAGATGTCAATCTAGCACGCCAAATCCAGCAAACACGGGCAATTCTTGCCCGCGGCGGCGACCAAATCCGGCAACAGCGAGGAGTGATGTTCGCCGGCGACACGATCGAGCATGTGGAACAAGGATCATGGGCGGCGGGATTAGGGCTGCGGCGAGGCGACCGGGTCGTGGCGGTGGCGGGTCGGGCCGCTCCGCACGCGTTTGCCGTGGCGCGGGAGCTCGGTGAGCATGACGCGGGGATACACATTCTGGGAATTGTGAGCGACGGCAGTCTGATTGTGGCGGCCACGCGGCTGGGCTCGGCCGTGGTCAAGACGGATCTTGGCCCGCGACAACACGCGCAAACCGGCTTGGGCATAGCGTGGCACCAGTCTTATCGGCCCGGGGCCGTGCGGCAACGCTCCGTTGGGTTGGCACGGGCGTTGGAGGACGCCGCGGCACACACGGGCAAACTGGTTTATACCACCTTGACGGGATTGCGGCTGCTTGTGACCGGCCAAGCACCCGTATCGCAGCTGGCGGGACCGATTACCATCTTTAGCATGGCTGGCGAAGCGGCACGGCAGGGACTTATGCTCTACATCTTTATGATGGCGCTCATCAGCGTGAACCTGGGGCTGCTCAATGTGTTGCCCATTCCCGGGCTAGATGGCGGTCATCTGCTGCTGTTTGTGCTAGAAGCCGTTCGAGGCAGACCCTTGAGCCTCAAGTGGCAAATGCGGGTGCTGCAGACTGGGGCCTTGGTTTTGCTGGCCGTGATGGCGATCGCGCTGATCAATGACATTTCGCGACTGTTGCCACCCACGGGGAGTGGGTAGGGGACGTCCAGGCAAAGCAGTACCTCTGCCCACACCGAGAGCTCACGTGTGGTGAACGTGCCTTGCTCGTGCTAGGATAGGGGCTAAATGGCAAGCGATTCTTCCATGTCCGATGTTGCGGTGCTGACGCCCGAGCCTGTCAGCATCACCGACGAGCTGCGGGCGTCGTTCCGCGACTACTCCATGAGCGTGATCGTAGGGCGCGCGCTGCCCAATGTGCACGACGGGCTCAAGCCCGTGCATCGGCGCATCTTGTACGCCATGCACAAAGAAGGGCTGGTTTTCAACAGAAAATACAGTAAATGCGCCGGTGTCGTCGGTGAGGTCCTCAAGCACTTTCACCCGCACGGCGACGCGCCGGTCTATGAAGCCCTGGCGCGCATGGCCCAGCCGTGGAACATGCGCGCGCTGCTGGTGGACGGCCAGGGCAACTTCGGCAGCGTCGATGGTGACCCGCCCGCCGCCTATCGATATACCGAGGCACGGCTGGCTCGCATCGCGCACGAGCTGCTGCGCGATATTGACAAAGCCACCGTGGACTTCGTGCCGAACTTCGACGGCACCGTGCCCGAGCCGGTGGTGTTGCCTGCTCGTTTCCCCAATTTGCTGGTCAACGGCTCCGAGGGCATCGCGGTGGCCATGGCCACCCGCGTTCCCCCCCATAACCTGGGCGAGGTGATTGACGGCTTGCTGGCGATCATCGCCGAACAATACGAAGAGGGACCGGTGGTGGATGCCGACGCGCTGTTGCGCCTGGTTCCCGGTCCCGATTTCCCCACGGGCGGAATTATCCGCGGCACCAAGGGGTGCCGCGACGCCGCGATCACCGGCCGCGGTTCCGTCGTGGTGCGCGGTTGCGCGCAAGTGGAGGAGTCCAAAGACGGCAAGCGCAAGCACATTGTCATTGACCAGATCCCCTATCAGGTGAATAAAACCCGTCTGCTGGAGCAGATGGCCGGCCTGGTGCGCGACAAGCGCATCGACGGCATCACCGATCTGCGTGATGAATCCGATCGAGACGGCATGCGCGTTGTGGTGGACGTGCGCCGCGACTGCATTCCCGAAGTCATTCTCAATCAGCTGTACCAATACACCATGCTGCAGACCTCCTACCCCGCGCACATGCTGGCCATTGTCAACGGCCAACCGCGTACGTTGGGTCTGCGTGAGGTGTTGGAGGAGTTTCTAGCGTTCCGGCGCGAAGTGATCACGCGGCGCAGCCGGTTTGAGCTCACCGTGGCGCAACAGCGTTTTCACACCGTGTCGGGTTTGCTGGTTGCGCTAGATGACATCGATCGTGTCGTGAGCATCATTCGTTCGTGCACGGATACACAACAGGCTAAAAAACGCTTGCAAGAGCAACGCTTTGAGCAAGCGCTCAAGGTAGGGTTGTTAGCGCAAGCCGATGCGGATCAACTTCGAGCGTGGCGCGCGCGGGGTTATGCCCAGCTCGATGAACAGCAGGCCGCGGCTATTTTAGAAATGCGCTTGTCGCGGTTGGTAGGGCTAGAGCGCGATAAGTTGATGCAAGAGGGCGAAGAGTTGTTGGCGCAGATGCAGCGTCTGCGGCACATTTTGAACGACGTGGGCGAGCTGATGCGCGTGATCAAATCGGATCTGATCGAAGTACGCAAACAGTTCGCCACGCCGCGTCGGACGCAAATCGAGGCACAGACGGGCGTGTTGGGCAAAGAAGATCTCATCGCGCAAGAAGACGTGTTGGTGACCGTGTCGCACGGGGGATACGTGAAACGCTGTGCGTTGTCGCATTACCGCGCGCAACATCGCGGCGGCAAGGGCAAGCAGGCGGTCACCGCGCGCGACGAAGACTTTATCGCCGATGCATTTGTTGCCTCTACTCACGCCTATTTGTTGGTATTTACCGACGCGGGCAAGGTGTATTGGGTCAAGGTGTACGAGCTGCCCGACGCGGGACCAAGCGCCAAGGGGCGGCCCATCGTCAACCTGGCGCGGTTGGAGGGGAACGAGAAGGTTAGGTCGGTATTGCCTGTGAGGGCCTTTCCCAAACAGGCCGGCGAGGCGTTTGTCGTCACCTGTTCGCGCAACGGCAAGGTGAAAAAGACGGACTTGCTGGCTTACGCGCGGCCGCGTAGTAACGGTTTGATCGCCTGCGGCATCGAGTCGGGCGACGAACTGGTGGAGGTGAAGATCGCCAACGGCGAGCAAGACATTCTCATCACTACCCGCGCGGGCATGGCCATCCGGTTTGCTCAGAGTGATGTACGCGCGTGCGGTCGAGCCGCGATGGGCGTTCGCGGGATCTCCCTGCGCAACGATGACTATGTGGTGAGCATGGATGTGCTGGACGCGCGGGCGAGCATTCTCACCGTTACGGAGTTTGGCCACGGTAAGCGCACGGCCGTCTCTGAGTACCGCACGCAAAACCGCGCGGGCATGGGGTTGATCACCATTAAGGCCGACAAGCGCAACGGCGCGGTGGCCGGTGCCTTGCAAGTGTACGACAAGGACCAAGTGATGATCGTGACCGACCAAGGCCGACTGATTCGTCTAACGGTGAACAGCGTGTCGCGCTACAGTCGCAACACCAAGGGGGTGCGGCTGATTACCATGGATCGCAAGTCCAAGGAGCGCGTGATTGCCCTGGCGCGTCTGGCCGAAAGCGACGACGTGGGCGAAGATGGGAAAGAATCGTGAAACTCCACTTCTCATGAGAAGTTGGGTTGCGGAGTGCTTGTTTTTTCATTGACAGAGCCCTGCTGAAATGAACGCGACGGCTTCTCTGGCACAGGCCCGTTCGGCGTTGCGGCGTTGGGATTTGGGGTCTGCCGGACCTCAACCGTCTCTTCAGCCACTTAAAAGCGGCGTTAACCAGACATTCCGCGTGACAAGTCAGTCCAATTGTTACGCGTTACAGCAGTTGTCCCCTAGCCTGTCTCCCCGGTTGCATCAGGATGTTCAGGTTGTCACGGAACACTTGTACCGCAAGGGCCTGACAACGCCCAGACTTGTTCCCACGCCCTCGGGGGAATTATTTGCCTGCGTGGATGATCGGCCTTGGCGCCTGCTCACGTGGATTGACGGTGTCACCCACCATACTGTCGCCACGCCCGCGATGGCGCACGCAGCGGGACGGTTGGTGGCAATATTTCACGTGACACTGGCTGACTTGCGCCATGCATATCATGTCGATGCGGCATGGGTGCACGACGCGCAAGCGCACTTCCGGCAGTTGCGCCGGGCCATGGTGGAACGGACGGATCATCCATTACACGCCGAGGTAGCGCCGTTGGCCGACTCCGTTTTTGACATGGCGCGGGAGCTGCCCGACTTCGGCCGGTTACCCCATCGGCACAGCCACGGCGACCTCAAGATCAGCAATGTGGTGTTTGCCCGTCAAAAGAGGTTGGAGGAGGGGAATCGCGCGCTTGCCCTGATTGACTTAGATACACTGGGACCTTTGCCTTGGCCGCTGGAGCTAGGCGACGCCCTGCGCTCTTGGTGTAATCCGGCAGGCGAAGAGTGTGCCCGCACGCGCTTTGACCCTACGCTGTGCGCGGCCGCGCTACAAGGCTATGCGCGGGAACTGCCCGCGGGGTTCTTGCAGCGCGAGGAGATCGAAAGTCTTGTTCCAGGGCTGCTGCGCGTTCC
>JBCCEG010000104.1:0-5848 GCA_039030455.1 Myxococcota bacterium
CCCGCGTGACGCCAGACCTCCCTAAGATGCTTAAGGTGTTGGAGGCCACATGGCCGCCCGCAGCCACCAAACAGATCGAAGGGTGGACCATTCGCGATGGCGCAGGCGGCGGCAAGCGCGTCTCCGCTGCGTCGCGGATAAGACAGGACGCCGGCGTCGCCGGCGCACTCCCAACGCGCAAAGCGCGAGTCGGGGCGGGGAGAAGGGGGGACGCACTCTTTATCCCCCCGCCCTCTTTTTCGCGAGCGCTTCCGGTCACTCCCCTTCCGGGGAGTGACGCGCGCGCCCGATCCGCAGATACCTGATACGTCTGCTGCCTCCGATGCTTCGAAAGGCCGGAGCGGCGTTGTTGTTTTGCGATGGTGGGTGAGTGTAAATTGTAAATGTATGTATGATTGGGTTGATCCTGCCCAAGGGTAAACGCTAGTGGTGGGTATAGACACATGCGAGTGGAACGGCTTCGCGCTTTGCGCGCCAACCACTCCGCGTCCTCGCCCCTCACTACGTTCGGGGCGAGCACCGGAGGGCGACCGGCGCGCAAATTGGTCCGGAGGACGTCGCGAACGAGTGAGTAATGCGCGAGAATCTACCCTCCAGTTTGGGTAATCCTGAATAATACGATGGTTAAAAGAGCGTTACGAGAGCGATAACACGAGTTTTGCGCAAGCGCTAAGGCGCGCTTGCGCGCGCTTTTATTTTTTGCTTGACCGATCAGTCCCCGTAGGGGACCCGATAAAAAAACGTCGTGTACGTAAAGTGCGGGTCTCCGCTCCGACCGTACGACCTGTACTCCGTGTTTATGGCGCTTGCGCTTCCCAAATAAACCGGAGGACCGGAGGACCGGAGTGCTCGCCTTCGGCGACGCTCCGCTCCCCTCCCCCCTCACTACGTTCGGGGGGAGTGGAGCGGAGGGCGGGGCGGCCGGCGCTCGCTGGAGGAAGAGCTCACGTAGGATTAGGTTGTTGGTGTGGTAACGGCTCACCAAGCCAATGATCCTTAGCCGCCCTGAGAGGGGGGCCGGCCACGGTGGAACTGAGACACGGTCCACACGCCAAGGCGGCAGCAGTGGATAAGATTCGACAATGAGCGAAAGCTTGATCGAGCCACACCACGTGAGTGAAGAAGGCCGATGCAGTTGTAAAGCTCTAAAGCTTAGTCACCACGACTGGGCGATAAGTACCGGCTAACTCTGTGCCAGCAGCCGCGGTTGATTTTCTGGCCGCCTCGGGTGGGCGACCGCCCGCGTAAAAACCAGCTCAAGCCACGCATTCATTGTGAGTATACCTTGCGTCGGGTGCGTGGCGCCTTCGATTGGCTGAGCCGATCGCTGGGTAACGGCGAAACCTAAACCGCTGAGCCTGCAAGCAGCGTTCTCACACACTGGTTCACTGATTGGACGAGCGTAGCGAGTCGGCAGGGCAAGGTAACGCCGTGGGAAGTTTGTATATCTAAGAAACCACACTAAGCTGGGTGACACCACAGAGCACTTACTCAGTCACCACGCCCCCCATTTATGCAAACCCTGTAACGACTGACTCGAAAGAGGAGAGTTCGCAGCGTCACGCCCGCTAAGGCGGCGCCGAGCTAATACGCTGGCGCTCACTGGTTTCAGCCAAATAGAAAGAGCTGACTGCGGCGCAACTCGACCCGCTCGCTACGCTTCGCAGGCTTGTGGCTCAGGCCCTTAACGCAGTGAGCTAAAGGTAAAAAAAAAAAGAAAAAGATATTATGGTGTAGGAGCAAAAATTGGTCACGATAGATTGGATTGTTGGGCAGATGGCGGTTTCGAAATACTCTGGAACCCAGATCGGACGATGTCAAAGCTCGCTGCGCTCGCTCATCACACAAGTGACGTTTTCACAAAGCTCCAAAAATCGAGACCTGCTCGAGATTGTTCAGCGTACGCTGATCGTCGAGTATGGCATTCGGTGCTCCATCAAGCGCTCAAAAGTGGATCGAGTGGATAAGCTTGTGCAAAGCCCCACGTGCCAAGTTGGTGCCGCTGTGCGGACTCAAACCATGGAATTTTTTTTTAATTCAAACATTATTCGACGAAATAATTAGCAAAAAATTAAACAATACTCCTAGTGGCATAACTTTAATAATCGACCTCAAATCTGCGCTGCATATGCAAGAATTCCTTGGCTACGCCGCGGCGCGTCTCCCGCGGGCTACGTGGGAACAACGTTTTGGTCTTGCCCGGGGGGCCGCCGCGTCAATACTGCAAAAGATTAGAGATCAATGCATCGATGATGACCCGCCACAATTGAGTGCCCATTTTGTCACAGGCTTAGTCGAAGGTGACGGCGGGTTCAGTTGCGCCCTCGTGTGTTCGCCACGAGCGCTTTAACGTGCAGCCAATATTCACCGTGACCGCGGACTCTCATACTCGGCGGCTGCTCGAACTAGTAGCGCAGTTTTTGAAAGATCAGAACAGGAGAATCTATAAAGTGAAACACAAACAGGCATACCAGTATCACTTGGTAAAGCGCAGTTTGCTTGAACAGCAGGTCATCAGTCATTTTGATAGATATCCGCTCCTAGGGCGTCGCGCAGATCAGTTTGAGATGTTGAAGTTTGTGTGTGATCAGTTGCAGAAAGGGCGTCATCGTGATCTTGAAGGCACTCGGGCGATTGTCAAATTTATCTATGCCAAAAGTTCAGGACGGCGTAAGCGACGGTTCACGTTGTCACAATGTTTACGTAGGTTAGAAAGCTTGTTTTAGTGTTCACACGAGTGATCTTTCACACAGTTGTGTGCCCTCTTTGGTGTGGAGCTCGCCGAAGGCGAGCCCAAGCATTCAGCTAACGTACTCCGGCCTGGCCGATGTGAATGCGTGGTACGCGGTTGCATATCCCATTTTATTCTTTTTCTTTTCGGTGACCTAAGTTTGGTGGTGAGCTGAAGGCATAGTCTGACCCGCGAGGAAACCCGCGGACAAGTCGAAGACAGGGGGTGCAAGCGTTACCCGGTGTTACTATGGCGTAAAGGGCACGTAGGCGGTAGACATAAGGTATTGCTCTACGCCATGGCTTACCCATGGCGCAGCGATTCTCTTGGTCTGCTCGAGTTTGACGGAGGAGAGTGGAATTTCTAGTGTAGAGGTAAAATTCGTAGATACTGGAAGGAACATCAAAAGCGAAAGCAGCTCTCTAGATCAACACTGACGCTGAGGTGCGGAAGCGTGGGTAGCAAAAGGGATTAGATACCCCTGTAGTCCACGCCGTCAACGATGAGTGTTAGGTTTTGCTGTGAGGCAGAGCCGTAGCTAACGCGTTAAACACTCCGCCTGGGGACTACGGTCGCAAGATTAAAACTCAAAGGAATTGGCGGTAGCTCAAACAAGCGGCGGAACATGCCGTTTAATTCGAAACAACGCGCAAAACCTTACCAACCCTTGACATGAATTTGAGCACTTGTCGTTATGACAAGAAGGTGAAACTTTTGTTAAACAATTGTTCACTCGCTGCGTTCGGCAACCCTGGGGGCTTCGGGCGCTTGCCCACTCGCCAGTACAACAAATATAGCGCCCACTCGGCCCAAATAGGCGCCGAGTAGGACCCCTTAGCAATTCACAGGTGCTGCATGGCTGTCGTCAGTTCGTGGCGTGAGTCGTTTGGTTAATTCCTGCAACGAACGAAACCCCTGGTTTGTGTTGCAAAAGCCACTCTCAAACGACTGCCTACGATATGTAGGAGGAGGGCGGGGACCACGTCAAGTCGTCATGGCCCTGATGGGTTGGGCTACTCGGTGTGTTACAATGGCGACCACAAAGGGAAGCGATAGCGCAAGCTGGAGCGAAACCTAAAAAGTCGTCATCGTTCGGATTGTTCTCTGCAACTCGAGAACATGAAGTCGGAGTCGCTAGTAATCGCGGATCAGCACGCCGCGGTGAATATGTCACTGAGCTGTGTACTCATCGCTCGTCACGTTCGAAAAGTTGTATGCGGCCCAAGAGGTGGTGCGCCAATATTGGCGCCCGTCCCGTATCTGTGTCCGGCGATTTGAATGAAGTCGAAACACAGTAGCTGTACGGGAACGTGCAGCTGGATCGAGAACTTATTCTTATTTTATTTATAACCGCCTTTTGGCGCTTTTTTAAGCGATTGTTGCCCCCCCCCCACCTACCGACTAGCAAACGCAGCAGCAGTCCCTATTCGGAACGATTGTAACTCGCTTTGTTTATGGGCCCCCGAAGGGGGGGGGGGCACCGGTGAGGGCGCTTGGGCACCTTTAGGGACACCAGAGGTGTAAATTAGGGTTTTGCCCCGCCCAACCCAGCTACAGCTCTACCAGCGAAAGCTGAACCTTGTCCACTGAGTGGACAAGCGGTGAGCTTGCGGATCCTCTGTGAACAAGGGGGGCAACAGGTTTGTGCAGCCCACACACCACAATTGCGCACACCGTTGCGAACCACTGTCAGCTCCACCGCACGTCGTCGCACTCGCTGGGAGCCGCGACCTTCACTCGCCTAGCTCGTGAACGACGTTGGCGGTTCAGGGGCTTCTGACCTAGAAACGGCAGGCGCTGAGAGCTGCACTGTCGACGCACTATTGCTCACAACGCTTCGTGCCAGTAATACTTAAAATTATAGAGCTTCCTACGTACACTAAAAGAACCAAAGCTAAAGTTGGAATGCTCACAAGGGTTGGGTGTATTTGCAAACAATATGTCTAGCCTTGGACCCCAACCTGATAGCTCTACCAGCGAGTGCAACGAGCGAGGATCTTAAATCAGTAGCGATTTCTTGTTTGCGAGCAAATGAAAAGGCCTACTCGAGTGCATCAAGCTACCGATCGGCCGAACGGATGCGCCCATCCTAGCTCGTGAACGCCATTGGCGGTTCGATAGACGCCGTACTCTTGGAGACTGGGGTGTTTCCCGACCCCTACCTGAGGGTCGGACGAACTCGCTGAGGGAACAATTCCGAAAGGTGCCTAATTGAGGCCCGAGTGCTGAGCGATGCAGCTTAAGGCCGAACTGAATCAGTTGTTGTAGCGACCCTTTAATTAAGGGGCGTTCTCTGAGTAGCCCTCACCCCCGGACCAGAACCCGTGAAGTTCTTCATTGTCTTTTGTATTACCCGAGGGGCTGGGAGGCGCACAATGGGCGCCAGTATCCTTATCCTCTTTTGAATATCCCCTTTTCAAGCTCTTCTATGGTCATTTGACGCCGTAGGTCGCTTCAAAGGTCGTAGCGGCGAGCATAGAAGCGCTTTTACTTGAGGCGCGTCAAATGGTCAGGAGGTTTACCTACCCGTTTGCCCCCGAAGGGGGGCAAACCCAACCGACACCGAAATTGAATAAGGTGATGGGCACACCAGCGAGCTTTGCAATTGAATAACCTGGAAGCCCCCTACTTTCGCGGAATTTTTTACGCCGGAAATAGTCGTTTACACTGGGCTAGTAAAATACATTAAATACATTCACTAGGTTGACAATTGTATTCGGCAGGTCAGAAATGGTGTGTGAAGAACGAGCTAGGTGGCGACTATTACAGGAAAATAGGGAGTCGAACCCTAACCTTTGGTTTTGAAGACCAATGTTCTACCGATTAAACTATTTACCCAGTTGATATACGTAGTTCCCAACAAGCACCGGCCCATGCCGCTTGTTGGGCCCGTGAACAAGGGGTGCGAGCGCTTTTGGCCAAAGGCCAAACGACTTGGTCAAAGAGCACCGGGCGCGGTTGGGCCGAGGGTAGGGAGTGGACACCGTTCGCTCAGCTCACCGGTTCTGGTTCGCTCAGCTCACCGGTTCTGGTTCGCTCAGCTCACCGGTTCTGGTTCGCTCAGCTCACCGGTTCTGGTTCGCTCAGCTCACCCCTCCCACGTTTTTTGGAACTGCG
>JBCCEG010000105.1:0-5824 GCA_039030455.1 Myxococcota bacterium
AAAGTGGGGAGACCCGCTTCAAACCCGGATAAAAACGAGAGCCCAACAAAAAATCGTACACTTCCCTTGTCATTCCTGCGAAATTCGGAGTCCCCGAAAAGTATTTGTGCGGAGCACAAAACTTTTTGGGGTAAAAAGCAGGAATCCATTGAAAAAGTGCCAAAGAACGAATTCGACGGGTTTTTGGAAGGCCCCGAAAGCGGGAATCCAGGCCGTCGTGTCGAGGAAATTCGCACCTATCGGTCTAGGTCTTCGACCCCTGGTCGGGCCTGTAAACATGGCCCTTCCCTTCTCTCCGCACAGGGTCCATACTCGTGGACCCTTAGCCCTAACGGGCTGCGGCTCGAAGCCTCGTTTCCACGGGGGCGACAGTTGGATAACCTGTTTTTTAGAATTGACATGACAACCCCCCCGAATCCCCGCCACCGGCAAAGCGACAAGGCACGACTGTACAAAACGTACATTTCCACCAGTGCCGTTGGGCTAGAGGTTGTGTTGAGCGTCGGCATCGGCGCGCTGTTTGGCCTCTGGCTGGACAACCGGTTCGGCCGGCACCCGTGGGGACTGCTGTTTGGTTTTGTGGTGGGCATCGCGGCCGCGGCGCGGCGGCTCGTTCATTTCGCCAAGGGATACCTGCGGCGCGCACGGGAATAGGACCAGGATTCAAGGGAATTATTAATTATGAATTATGAGTTCCAAAACGTTATGAAGAAAGAATTTTACGGCTCGTCTTGAGCGTAAATCACATCCTGTCCAAGTTCAAAGGATCTCATAATTCATAATTCAATCCGACCATCCGTCAAATCCCCGCGAACCCGGGAATAGTCCGATAATGCCCACGTGTTGTTCCATAAGGCAAACAAAAGCAGGAGAGTAGACATGAACAATCGTCTGTTGATTGGGTTGGGTACGGCCGCCGCGCTGTTAACCGTTCCCGTCGTCGGCGCCGGCTGCGCATCGTCCAAGTCCGCCAAGCGTGGTGTGCAAGACACAAGCAAGGCGCCCGAAGGCAAGTGCGGTGGCAACAAAGGCAAAGAAGGCCGATGCGGCGGCGAAGGCAAATGTGGTGGCAAAAAAGCCAAGGAAGGCAAATGTGGTGGCGAAGGCAAGTGCGGCGGTTCTAAAAAGGGCACCGAGGGCACTTGCGGTGGTGAATGCTCCTGCGGGGGCTAAACCCCCCGCGATCCTTTTCGGTAATGAAGCGAAAGCGGTCCCTAGCGATCGAACTCCAAAGCGGCGTCAAGCCGGGGCCCCCGCAAAGTTTTGCGCTTCGCGCAAATACCTTGCGGGGCAAAAAGCCGCCGCAATCCAAACCATCCCTTGGCCTGGGGTTTCGCTTGGCGTTAGCCGAGGAGTTGCTGGCAGCCAAGCGGACACGAGTTCGGTTTGTCGAAGTAGCACCAGAAAACTACCTGGGGGTCGGCGGACGAAGACGGCGTCTGCTCGATGAGGCGCGCGAGCGCTGGCCGGTGGTCTGCCATGGCTTGTGCGGCGATCTAGCGGGCGCGCAACCGCTGGATTGGGACTTTATCCAGCAACTCAAGACGTTCCTGCGGCAAACAGGGGTAGCCTGGTACAGCGATCACCTGTGCTACACCAGCACGCCGCGCGCGCACACGCATGATTTAATTCCCCTGCCTTTTTGTCATCGGACCGTACGGCAAACCGCCGTGCGCATTCGGCACGTGCGGGAGATGCTTGACATTCCCATGGCGGTGGAAAATGTTTCGGCCACTATGCGCGCCGTGCCGCATGAGATGAGCGAGCCCGAGTTCATTAGCGCCGTTGCGCGCGAGGCGGACTGTCAGCTACTGCTAGACGTGAACAATATCTATGTCAACGCATGCAACTTTGGCTTTGATCCCAAGCGATTTATCGATCGGCTGCCGCTTGAGCGCGTGGTCCAAATCCACATCGCCGGCCACGACCGGCGGAGGCCGAATTTACTCATCGACGACCACGGATCGCCCATCGCGCCGCCCGTGTACGATCTGTTGCGTTACGCACTACGCCGGTTGCCGCAGCGGCCGCCGGTGCTGCTGGAGCGCGACAACAACATTCCTCCGCTGCCTCAACTGGAAGAGGAGTTGGATCGGCTCAACGAAATTTGCCGGGAGGTTTATGCACATGATGACACGGGAAGAAGCGACACCCAGCGCCAAGCGACAGTCGACCACGCCCGAAGCACTCCATCAGCTGCTATTTGCCGCTGAGCCAACGTTGCTGCCGGTCGTGTCGTCTTGGCGACAAAGGTTGGTTCGCCGCCGCGTGCGCGCGGGCATTGTCAGCGCCGTTGGCGACGCACTGCCGCTGCTGCGGCGCTTCGCGGGCGAGACCCGGCTGCGCCGGTGGGTGGACGCGTGGCTGGACAAGGCCCCGCCGCAAACCCGTTTTTATTGGCGGCTTCCCGTGGAATTTGCCGTGTGGCTCTCCGCCTGTCATTCCGAGCCCGTCTCGAGCGGAACGAAGGACAGGGTGAAGAATCCGCCTAAAGCCGTTGGCACGGCCTGCTTGAGCGAGTTGGCTCACTTCGAGGCCATGCAGCTGGAGGTACTCAACGCGCCGGATCCGGACTCCCCTTCCCCCTGCGAGCACTCCGGCAGTGATGACATCCTACGCGCACACCCCAGCGCGCGGTTGGGCATCTACCATTACCCAGTGTTCAGAATCGACAAAAAGATGAAGTCTCTCCCCGCGCGCGGGATGGAACCGAGTTTTGTGCTGCTTTATCGCGCGAATGAAGCGTGTCGTTGGCTCCTTTTGCCACCGCGGGTCGCGCAGCTGCTTGCACAAGCGGCGCAAAACAGGGGATCGCTGCATGAAGCACTCGCCTTTCTCCGCCGCCTCTACGGTCATGTTGACGAGAGGTTCATTCGCGGTGAGCTAATCGATCTGCAACGCCTCGGGGTATTGCTGTCACCAGATTGACGAGGAGATCGCTAGATCGCCCCCGGAGCTTGCCTAAATCTTAATGAAAGCCTGTCTATTACCACATTTCAGGGGCTGGCTGTGGGAACCAGAAAACACGGGATGGAGCTTTGGATTGCGGCGGCTCGACGCCGCCTTGGAAAGCGGTCTCAAGCGGCCGCGCACCAAAGCCGCTAACGCGGCATCCTCACCCGTCCGCGCTACAGGAATCCTGCTCGGAGTTTAAGAACCCGTGGGGTTCGCGGGCGCGCTAGCGGTAATAGAAAGAGCGTGGATGCGGGTTTGCATCAGCTCCCCAAGAGCTTGAAAAACCAGCTGATGGCACTGCACGCGATTCTTGCCAGCGAAGTGATCGCTCTCGATCATCACGCGGTAATGCCCCGCCGCGGGATTCAGCCTGGCTTGCGCATGGCCCGCATGGGCGGCGCTATCGTCGATCACAGTCAGACGCACGGGAGAGAAAGCCGCGCGCAATAGCTTTTCGATATGCTCCCGTGTATCCGTGAGTTCAGAACCTGTTCCCATGGTCATCCTTTCTTCCTCCGCGGAGGTTTGCGTTCAAGCCCATCTTGGCAAGCCGCCCTCTCGCCCGCAACCCCCTGCGGGGGTTTGTTTCCCTTCGTCATTCTGAGCCCGTCCTGAGTGAAACGAAGGACGGGGCGAAGAATTTCCCCGGACCCCCGGCACATGGGGAGATCCTTCGTGCTTCGCACTGCCGGATGACAGAGAGAACGCAAGATGTGGCAAACAAAGGGGGTACAGCCCCCTCAGCGGCGCGAGACCTGCAGGCGCGCGGGGTTAGCCCCGGTTCCTCGACAAACATTATTGTGTTGCCGCAATCGGCCTTCCGCGTCGATACACCAGGAGTCTCCATGAACACGAGTGCCGGGCCGACCATGGGCGCAAACTCGCCAGCCGCCCGTACCCCGATCGTGCTTCATCTCATAGCGGTAAAAGCGCTGAACACCGCGCGCCGGCACCGCCAGTGAGTCTAATGGAGCAAGCTGACCATGATCGGCTTGGTAGAGGCTTTCAGCAGCATGGAGCGCGGTGAGCACATGGCGTGCCTCGCTCTGCTGCGCGCGACACCAAAACCGATTCGTTGCTGGCCATGTACCCGCGCAAATAGCCACCACCATCACAAGGCCCGCGGCTATTTCCCACCATGCCACGCTTTGCCATGGTTTTTGCTGTTGGGGATCCTCATTTTGCCGCATTACCGCTGTTTTCTCGCCCATGAAACCTCCCCCAAATCGCCCTCGGTGCCCGCCTCAGACCGGCACCAGGTCTTTTCACTCGCCTATATAACACAAAGCCATTTAGCGCCGCGATTTATTTCCAGACCGATTTTTTGTGAAACCCCTTTACTTCCTGGATCCAGCAAGGTATGATGCCTGCAGTTTCCTGGAAGTCGCTTTGCTGCTGTGTGTCTCGTGCCAGTGAAGCTGGCTTCTGTGAATTGTCCCTGAACGAGAGGAGATTGCCATGTATACCCTGATCCAAAAACCCGCGCCTGATTTTCGTGCCGAGGCAGTGATGCCCAACGGCGACTTTGGCGAGGTTGCCCTAAGCAGCTATAAGGGCAATAAGTACGTCGTTCTATTCTTCTATCCCTTGGACTTTACATTCGTGTGCCCATCGGAAATTTTGGCGTTCTCGCACCGCGCCGCCGAGTTCGATAAGCGCCATGTCCAGCTGATCGGCGTGTCGGTAGACTCGAAATTTAGCCACCATGCCTGGCGGAAAACACCGGTGGAGCAAGGAGGCATTGGCTCCATCGCCTTCCCCCTGGCCTCGGATATCACCAAGGAGATCGCGCGCGACTACGGCGTGCTGGTGGATGAATCGGTGGCCCTGCGGGCAACGTTCCTGCTCGATAAGGAAGGCATTGTCCGCCACGCGACCCTCAACGACCTGCCCCTCGGTCGCAATGTGGACGAAACCCTGCGCATGGTCGACGCCCTGCAGTTCACCGAACAGCATGGTGAAGTTTGCCCAGCCGGTTGGACAAAAGGCAATCCAGGGATGAAGGATACTCCGCAAGGCGTGGCCGACTACCTGAGCAAACACGCCCAGGGCCTGTAGCAACTTTTTTAGTCGCCGCCTATGGCAGGGTAGAACCCTGCCGCGGCGAAAAATCAGCTTTGGTGGCGTCCGGATTTATCCCTCCCCGGGCGCCGCCTTTTTCTATCTCCCCCATCCCCCGGCGCGGAAAGGTCATGTCATCTACCCGCACATCACGCCGCGTTACGATGTCTGTATCGACGTAGCTGTGGCGCCGGAGGAATTCCACCTCCAAAGTCGGCCGCCAATAGGGGAGCAGCACCGACTGGCCACCCTCTTGCACGTAGTCAAACTCCGTGCCGTTCTCGCCCCACTGAATGGTATGAGTCAACACGGATGTGAAGCCGGACTCCAGCGTTGCCTTGACGCAGTAGGGATGACACGGCAAGTGGGCATTCGGCTCCGCCCAACCATTCGCCGACCCCGGCAAAGCCGACAGCAAGAAAAGAGTTAGATGAAATCGCATGCGCATGAAAAAACCTCTAGCCAAGGTGGCCACACCGGTAACACGCGGCCCTCTCATTTGATTCCCGCGAGGGCCGGCAAAAAGTTGGGAGACGTGCCCCCCAACCTGTCATGTCATTTTTTTGGCGGAGGATGCGCGAAAGGGTTAGCATGGCGGGGTCATGGCCAAAAAGCGGACGCGGCACGACACCTTGTTCCGAGAAATGATGCGTCTGCCGTCGTTTCGGCGGTGGTTCGCGCGCACGCATCTGGATCCGGCCGACGTGGTGGAGCTAGACTTGAGCAAGCTCGAACTCATGCCCGAGAGCTTCACGCGGATGCACAAAACGGTTGTTCCGGATTGTGTTCTCCGCGCGCCGCTGCGGCG
>JBCCEG010000106.1:0-5800 GCA_039030455.1 Myxococcota bacterium
ACATGCCCGTCTAGGCACTGTTGCAGCACCGTGACCCGATCCAACTCCTTTTTGCTCAACGTGATAACGTCCCTCACGTGCCCTCCTGTTTTTGCCTCTTACAGAAACAACAAAGGGGACATTACAGCTTTGCGCTAACACTTAGTCGTACCGGTGTGTGCCGCGGCGCCGAGACATGATACACTGGCGGGGATAGAACAGGAGCGAGGGGAACATGGCTTCGACAAAAACCACGAGTGCGATCGCTTTCCGTTGCGGCGGTTGCGGTGCCGCGAACCGCATTCCCTTGCGTCGGTTGATGGAGCTGAAAAAGTCACCGCAATGCGGCAAGTGTGACGCGGCGCTGCTGAGTTTGTTCGATAAGCCGCTGACCGGCGTTCCCGCCCCATGCTATGTGCATCCGTTGGACCAAGAGGCCTTGCAAGCATTGCAGCGAGTCCCGGGAGTCCAGACCATTCTCAAGGCCTTGATTCGACATAGCTTTGAGTTGGCGGCGCGTTTACACCACGAGGCGAGCTTTATTCGCGTGAGCAAGTCGCAGTTGCCCAAGCTGTGGGATCTTTTTTGCACCGCGCACGCGCGCTTGGGCATGTCCGATGACCTGCCGCAGCTGTATGTTTACCAAAGTCCCGTCCCCAACGCCTATACGTTTGGGGTCGATCGCACCGTTGTCGCTGTTTCCACCGGCTGCCTGGAGTTGATGGACGACGACGAACTGTTGTGCGTGCTGGGCCACGAGCTGGGTCATGTGCACGCGGATCATGTCTTGTACAAGACGGCCAGCCGCGTTCTGGGCTCGGTGGCAAGCAGCGTGGCGCAGGCAACGTTTGGTCTGGGCGGCGTGGTGTTGTATCCCGTTCAGGCGGCATTGCTGCGGTGGGATCGGGCAAGCGAGCTCTCCAGCGATCGCGCCGCGTTATTAGTAGTGCGTAAGCCGGCCGTGGTAGTGCGCACCTTGATGAAGCTAGCCGGTGGTAGCCCCAAGGTGACGAAACAGCTAGACCTAGATGCTTTTGTACAGCAGGCCGAGGCGTTCGAGAAAATCAAGGCAGAGGGTCCCCTGGGCAGGCATTTGAGCTTGCTCAACGAGCTGTTCCGCAGCCACCCCTACCCCATTTGGCGGGCCAAGGAGCTGCTGGAATGGGTCAAGGAAGGGAATTTTCTGCACATTCTCGATGGCGATTACGACGTTGCGGATGTTGTTTCTTCTCCTTCGAAAAAGCGGAAAAAAAGCGGTTCTTCGCGCAAGGGCGGGTTGGATAAAACGTGGCGAGACGTGCAAAAGTGGTACGAAAAAACGTTTGATCTGCCCGGCATCGCCGAGGGAAAAGCGTGAGTCGATCGACCACCTACGACGCTTCGTCGATCAAGGTTCTAGAGGGTCTGGAGGCCGTTCGCAAGCGTCCGGGCATGTACATCGGCGACACCGACGATGGGTCGGGCTTGCACCACATGGTGTACGAGGTGGTGGACAACGCTGTCGATGAGGCGTTGGCCGGCCATTGCGATAAGGTTGTCATCACCCTGCACGACGATGGCAGTGTTTCGGTGCACGATAACGGCCGCGGCATTCCCGTGGACATGCACGAGTCGGGCAAGCCCGCTTGTGAAGTGATTTTGTGCGAGCTGCACGCGGGGGGCAAGTTCGATCAGAATTCCTATAAAGTTTCCGGCGGACTGCACGGCGTGGGCGTGAGCGTGGTCAACGCGCTGAGCACCAAGCTGCTGTTGCGCGTGGATCGCGACGGTGAACGCTACGAGCAGACTTTTAGTCGAGGCGAGCCCACCGGCACCCTCCAAAAGCTGGGTCCCGCGCAGGGTCGGGGGACGTTCATCCGCTTTTGGCCCGACGACACTATTTTCTCCAACGTACAGTTCCATTTTGACCAATTGTCGGTGCGCATGCGCGAACAGGCGTTTTTGAACAAAGGCGTGAGCATTCACATCACCGACGAACGTTCGGGCAAGCACCATGCTTTTGCCTTTGCCAACGGCATTGCCGAATTCGTTCAGCATCTCACCAAGAGTAACAGTCCGCTGCACGAGCAGCCTATTTGTATTGCCGGCACGAAACCCGCGCCCGGCGACCGCGACGACTTGTTCTACGAAGTGGAGCTTGCGCTGCAGTGGAGTGACTCGTACCAAGAGCGTGTCTTCTGCTTCGCCAACAACATCAAAAATGCCGACGGCGGCGCGCACCTGGCCGGATTTCGCGCGGCGCTCACGCGCACGATCAACGCTTATCTGCAACGGACCTTCGCCAAGCAATTGGACAAGGCCGCGCCCACGGGCGACGACATGCGGGAAGGGTTGACGGCCGTGGTGTCGGTTAAGCTGCCCGATCCTAAATTCAGCTCGCAAACCAAGGACAAGCTGGTCTCTTCCGAGGTTCGCCCGGTGCTGGAGGGCTTTGTCACCGATCAGTTAGGGGCGTGGCTAGACGAGCATCCCACGGAAGCCAAAATCATCTGCCAAAAGGTGTTGCAGGCATGCCGCGCGCGTGAAGCGGCGCGGAAAGCGCGGGAGCTAACCAGACGCAAGGGAATCCTAGAAGGAGCGAGTTTGCCCGGCAAGCTGGCCGACTGCCAAGCGCGGGATCCGGCGCAAGCAGAGTTGTGCATTGTCGAGGGAGATTCGGCCGGCGGCACGGCCAAGAGCGGACGCGATCGGCGCTTTCAAGCGATTTTGCCGTTGCGCGGCAAGATTCTTAATGTCGAGAAAGCACGCTTCGATCGCATGCTGAGCAATCAGGAAATTACCGCTCTAATCACGGCTCTTGGCACGGGGATTGGAGTCGAAGAGTTCGATGTGGCAAAGGCGCGTTACCACAAGGTGGTGCTCATGACAGACGCCGACGTGGACGGTAGCCACATCCGCACGTTGCTGCTCACGTTTTTTTACCGCCAGATGCGCCCGCTCATTGAAAGAGGCTATCTGTATATTGCCCAACCGCCCCTTTACGGCGTGCAGAAGGGGAAGAAGAAAATCTATCTGAAGGACGACGGGGCACTAGAACGGTTCCTCATCGACAGCTGGTTGGCCTCCGCGCAGGTGTGGGCCGGAGAACAACGGTTGGCATCGGATGACGTGCGCACGGCGGTGACAGCCATGTTGGGCTATGCTCGCGTGTTGGAGGCTTTGGAGCGCCGCTATAACGCACATCTGGTGGACGCGCTGGCACACTGCCTGCAGCCCGACGCGGACCTGGAAGAGCAGCTACGGGTTGAGCCTTTGCAACAGGCATTGCAGGCATATCTCCAAACCGCGGCACCGCACATTTTGCCCTTAGAGGTCCAAGAGATCCAGGCCAAGCAATCGGTTGCGCGAGAGGGGGAAGGAGAACAGGCCGGGCAGGAACCGACGGGTGAAGGGGATGTCACCGAGGATCGGGACGGACCGTCATCGCCGTCATCCCCCCCGGAAGAACAATCGGCGCGGTTGGCGGTGACAGTGCACGTCAGCGGAACGCCCGTGCGCACTGTGTTGACACTGCGGCTGTTGCACGGCGTGGAGTTCCGCGAGTTGCAACGTCTGCTTGCTCAAGCACACAAACTGCCCTCAGGTCCCTACCGCGTGCTGCAGGGGCAGGACGAATTTGTGTTTGACTCGCTGCGTGCGTTGGCGCAACACTGTGACGCCACGGCGCGCAAGGGGCAAAACATTCAGCGTTACAAAGGCTTGGGCGAGATGAACGCCGATCAGTTATGGGACACCACCATGGATCCGGTGCGCCGTAGCCTGCTGCAAGTCAACATCGAAGATGCCGTTGAGGCCGACGAAGCGTTTACCGCGCTCATGGGTGACGAGGTGGAGCCGCGCCGCGAATTCATCGAACAAACGGCGTTGGATGTGGTGAATTTGGACGTTTGATCGTCTCTTTTACGCTTCGCCGATCGTCGATGGATTTCCGCCTGCGGGGATTTCCAAAAAGGTCAGCGGGTCTTTTTTCCGAGGAAAAACGGCTCGGACATTCCAAAATGGATTCCTGCTTTCGCAGGAATGACAAAGTGGGGGGACCTGCTTTAAACCTGGATGAAACGAAAGTCCAAAAAAAAGCGTACACTTCCCCTGTCATTGGTGGGCTCCCGCCTGCGCGGGAGTAAACTCCAGCAGGAATCCACTGTCCGACATCCGACTATCCGTACAAATCCCGTGATCTGTGGTACTACGCTTCTTTGCTCTGAATCGGCGCGTAGCGCAGCACCAGGTAGCCGGCGATGCCGGAGAGCAGCGAGCCCGAGATAACCCCCAATCGGATCCACTCGGTGTGGGGCGAGCCTATCTCCTCGAAGGCCAACGAGCCGATGAAGAAGCTCATGGTGAATCCAATGCCGCAGACCAGAGAGGTTCCATAAACCCCCAGCCAGTTGGAACCGCGCGGCATGGGAGCCAACCCGGATTTAACAGCGAGCCATGTAGCAGCGAAAATCCCGATCTGTTTGCCGACAAACAGGCCGCCGGCCGAGCCCAACACCATGGGATTCGCCAATTCGCGTAGACTGAGCCCGTCCAAGGGAATACCGGCATTGGCAAAGGCGAACACGGGCAAGACGGCGAACGTCACCCACGGCCCCAGCGATTCCTCCAGCCAATGGGCGGGCGATTCCGAAGCATTTTCGGTGTTGCGAGAGGAGGGAATGGCAAAGGCGAGAATGACCCCCGCCAACGTTGCATGGATGCCTGATTTGAGCACGCAAACCCACAAGACCGTGCCCGCCAACCCATACGCCACCAAGCTCCGCACGCCGGATCGATTGAGCAGCAATAAGACCAACCCGGCGCACACGGCTAGCAGCAAGGATTCGTGAGAAAGGTCGCTGGTATAGCGCACCGCGATGACAATGATGGCGCCCAAATCGTCAAAGGTGGCCAGTGCCGTCAAAAAGACCTTGATCGCGAGGGGGACACGCGACCCCAGCAGCGATAGCACGCCCAGTGAGAATGCGATATCAGTGGCCACGGGCGTGGCCCAACCGCGCATGGCAACGGCGTCGTTCCAGTTGAGCAGGGAATAGAAAGCCGCTGGAACGATCATGCCCCCGGCGGCGGCGACCAGCGGAAGAGCAACCTTGGACAAGGAATTGAGCTCGCCCTCCAGCAGCTCGCGTTTGATTTCCAGACCGACCAGCAAAAAGAAGATGGTCATGAGGCCGTCGTTAATCCACAGGAGCATGGGCTTGGCTATTTTCAAACCACTGCCCACCTGAACGATCATGGGCGCATCCAGCAACCCCTGGTAAAAAAGTCGGTACGCCGAGTTATTGCATAGCAGCGCCAAGAGAGCGGTAACGCACAAGATCAAACCGCCGGCCGGCTCCCATGTCATAAAACGTTGTAGTGTCGTCATGGGTTTCATTGCCGCATCTCCTTTGTGCGTGCCGCACCGCTGGTGGTTTCGAACATTCTAGCCAGCATAGCCCAGGGTTCTTTTCTCATGCAAGCGTCGCGGAGCTACTGTCCAGGACCGATTTAAAGTCGTGTGGGTTCCGTGGATGGGTTTGAGTTGTCGAGTCGGGGGTGGAGTTGCCAGTGGGAGGATAGACTCCTCCCGTGCGGCCGCGATGGGGCTTTCGTGGGACCAGAAACTTCCGCCCGCCTAGGTTCGGCGAGGGGGAAAGGGGTGACGAGAAAAGACTTCCGGACTATAGATCCGGCTCAGCTGCTATCCAGCCGCCTACGGACGCACGGCCGTTTCGGGACACGCGCCAACGTGTAGGGTAGGGCGGGACGCCCACCAAAATGATAGGCGTCCAACCCCCCTCAGAACCTGTCTATTACCCATAAGTGCCTCTGGTGCCGG
>JBCCEG010000107.1:0-5796 GCA_039030455.1 Myxococcota bacterium
ATGTCTCTTACGCATGCCCTTGGGCACACCGTACTCTGATTGTGCGGGCACTTAAGCAGTTGCAGGATATTATAGACGTGTACGTTGTACATCCCCTCATGGGTGAGAACGGTTGGGAATTTGCTGCCGGCGATGGTTGCAAACCCGACCCAGAAGGTCGACGGTTTTTGTGGCAGCTGTATGTGCAAGCCGATTCCAAATATACGGGACGTGTGACTGTTCCCGTGCTGTGGGATACGCAGGAAAATGCCATTGTGAACAACGAGTCGGGGGAGATTATCCGCATTTTTAACACTCAATTCAATACTCTCACGGATAATACATTGGACTTGTATCCACTTGCTTTACGAGAACAGATCGATGCTATGAACCAGCGGATATATGATGAAGTAAACAATGGTGTGTACAAAGCGGGTTTTGCTACCACCCAACAAGCTTACAATGAGGCAGTTAATACGCTTTTTAGTTGCTTGGATGATCTCGAACAGCGTTTGAGTCACACACCCTATTTGGTAGGTGAGCAAGCTACAGAAGCAGATTGGCGCTTGTTTACGACGCTTGTGCGTTTTGATGCGGTCTATGTAGGACATTTTAAATGCAATCTTCGCCGCTTGCTGGATTATCCTTACTTGCTGCGGTACATCAAACGTTTATACGATAACCCTGCTGTGGCAGACACATGTCGTTTTGACCACATCAAGCAGCATTACTATAAAAGTCACAAACACATTAATCCCACTGGCATTGTGCCTGCAGGGCCTGAGCATTTGGGGTTTATTGGGTAATGGATTACACTGTTTGTCGTTTTAGGGGGGATGCCATGGGAATGCAAGGGGAGATGTTTGGCGAGCAAACGGATGCAGTTGTGTTGAAGGCCAATGTGCATCCTGTGCAAAAGACATTGCAGTACATTCGTGTGGAAAAACTGCAACCAGGGGTAGGACAACCTCGAGAGGTTTTTTCGTCGCAAGCTCTTGCAGATTTGGCTACAAGTGTGATGCAGCATGGGATTTTACAGCCTTTGGTGGTGCGCCATGTTTCGCCACATTGCTATGAAATCATTGCTGGGGAGCGTCGATGGCGTGCAGCCAAGCAAGCAGGATTATCGCAAGTTCCTTGCTTGATTATGGAGGCCACCGATCGGAAGACCTTTGCTCTTGCGCTCATTGAAAACATTCAGCGAGAAGATTTGAATGCATTAGAAGAGGCAAAAGCATATCAGCGTTTGCTTGAGACTTCCCAGTATACCCAAAAGCAATTGGCTCAAGCTGTTGGTAAAGATCGATCCGTTGTAGCCAATGCGTTGCGTTTGTTGAAATTGCCCGACTCAGTGAAAGAGTTGATTGTCAATAAGAAAATCACGGGTGGTCATGCTCGAGCATTGGCAAGTTTGGCTCCGGCACAAGCAAAAGCATTGGCCGATCAAATTGCGCAAAGGGGCATGACGGTGCGCGAAGCCGAACAGCTGGCGCGGCATGCCAACAACAAAAAACCGGCAAGCAGCACGCGAGAGTCCTTTGTACATCGACAGATTCACCAGCGCCTGGAGCAGCGTTTTGGCTCCTGTGTGCAGCTAAGTCACGGCAAGGGTGAAAAGGGCAGCATTGTGTTGCGTTTTAGCTCTGCCAAAGAGCTTAATCGTTTGTTACAGCTGTTGACATTGCAAGCATAAGCAGCCAAAAGATTCCATTAAATAGGAAAATTGGTATCACAACTTTTTTAAAAGAAAACGATTTGGGAATGCCATCGGGTGCCTAAATGGTTGTGTTGACAGAGGGTTTGTGCGCACAACATGTTATCTCTTTTAGCCATTTTTATTGGATCGGTTTTGTTGCTGTTAGGGGGGCATGTATTAGTTTCTGCTTGTGTGCAGTTGGCCTATCGCATGGGTATTTCCCCTGCTGTTGCTTCGGCAACTCTTGTCGCTGTGGGAACATCTTTTCCAGAAATTGGAGTTTGTTTGCTGTCTCCTGCCGACAGCGTTGATGTCGCTGTTGGCAATGTGGTTGGTTCCAATATCCAAAACATTGCACTCGTTTTGGGAGTCTCTTCTTTGGTATATCGCGTTCGTTTACGAGGACCGCAAGCTTTGCAGCGTTGGATTTTTGCTCTTGCAACCTCTGTGTGCGCTTTTTTGCTACTGCATTGGCCAGCTGTTCGTCCCATGGGCGGTGCCGTTTTGTTGTTTGGGTTTTTTTGTGTTTTTATCTATACACTTCGTAGCGCGAAAGGCTCTCATGAGCCTGACGAGGCCCCTGAGTTCGTGTGGAGTTTAGCTCAATCTCTAGGTGGACTGGTCATGGGATTGACGAGCTTAGTGGCAGGCGGAGAAGCGGTTTTATTTGGTGCAGTGGATATTGCATCTCACTTAGGTGTTTCACAGCAAGTGGTGGGTTTGAGCCTTGTTGCCTTTGGCACCAGCTTGCCTGAATTGGCGTTTGCGTTAGCTGCTTTGCGCCAAAACCATCATGACGTAGCGTTGGGAAACATTTTGGGATCCAACGTTTACAATGTTTTGTTGGGTTTGGGTGTTGTATTGTGGCCGTCAAAAGTGACCCATCTTTCTCCCATCGATCCCATGGCGTGGGCTCTTTTGTTTGGCTATACCTTGGCCCTTTATCCTGCTATTCGTGTGCGGGGGCATTTAGGCCGCTGGTTTGGTCTGTTACTCGTGATACCTTACGGAATTTATACCCTGCTATTGTGGCAGCACTAGCAGATCACAAACCGTACCAGCTAGCAGGCCTCTTCCATTTGCTTGATGCACAGGAGACAGTCACAATACAACATATGTTTCATCATTGTGCTGACAATTTAAAAAGTGTGCCTGGCATTTGTCATGCTTTCATGACGCGGCAAGGAGGAACTTCGCCTGCTCCATGGGATTCTCTCAACGTCTCTTACCATGTGGGTGATGTATCTGCTCGGGTGGATGAAAACAGGGCCCGCATCTGCATGCAGTGGGGCTTGCCCCCTTCGGCCCTGTATGTGCCCAGGCAAGTCCATGGGGTCCGTTTGTTGCGTGTGGAAAAAAACATCGATTTTTTGCAGGTGCGTCAGCAAGAGGCAGATGCCTTATATACCTGTGAGCCAGGTGTTTTGGTAGGGGTCAGTACGGCAGACTGTGCTCCTATTTTGCTGAGTTGCGATGATGGTCGTGCGGTGTGCGCGGTTCATGCAGGGTGGCGAGGAGCTGCTGCAGGTATTGTTGCGCATGTGTTGAAGCAATTGGAGCAGCATCTGGGAATTTCTCCTGCTCAATGGCTAGCTGCTGTTGGTCCCTGCATCGGTGCCAACGCTTTTACAGTAGGTTCCGATGTGTTTGAAGCGTTCTCTGCCTACCGAAACTGCTTTGTTCAAAAAAATGAGGTGTCTCGCTGGGCGAACTCGGGCGACTCGAGCAGGTCCCACGACATCGTGGGGACGCCCACGAAGGTCGTGATGCGCTCACGCTCGATCAGCTCGAGCGCGCGCTCGGGCACCCACTTGTACATCATCACCAGCTTGTAGCCGGCGGCGAAGCAGGAGAGCATCACGGGCACCAGCCCGGTGACGTGGAACAGCGGGACGACGAGGATGAAGCTCGTCGGATAGGGATGGGGCTCCGCGGGTGGACGCATCACCATGTTCACCATCGCGCGGCACGCGAAGGCGGTGAGCGCGTTCAGCACCGCGCCGTGGGTCGACACCGCACCTTTGGGACGCCCCGTGGTGCCCGACGTGTAGAGGATCGTCGCGTCCGAGTCCGCGCCGAAGGCGGCCTCCGGCATCGCGGCACCGGGCGTCAGCACGTCCTCGAGGCGCTCGAACCCCTCGGGTGTCTCGCCGTCACCGCCGCGGATCAGCACGCCACGGGTCGTGCTCGGCAGCACCGACACGGCGCGCTCGGCCCGCTCGCGATCGGCGATCAGCACACTCGCGCCCGAATCTTCGAGCCCGTAGGCGATCTCGTCGGGGGTCCACCAGGCGTTCATGCAGACCGCAACGCCTCCCACCGAGGTCGCGGCCGCGAAGGCGCAGATCCACTCCGGGTAGTTCCGGGACGCGATCGCCACGCGGTCCCCCGGCGAGACCCCGTAGCGATCGACGAGCAGGGCCGCGATCTCGTCGACGCGCGCCATGGCGTCGCGGAAGCTCCACTGCTCGTCCTCGTAGACGAGGAAGGTCTCCTCGCCGCGCTCGCGGGCGCCGTCGAAGAGCTGTCGCAGCGTGGGCGGAACATTCTTGAAGCGCTTCAACGCGCCGTCTTCGACGATCTCGAAGGGACTGCCGGCTCCCGTGAGGGCCGCCACCGCTTCGTTCCAGGTCTTCTCCGCCATCTCGCTCTCCTCGCGCAGGGCGGCGCATTCTAACAGCCCCGCGGGTCCAGGCGGCCCGGCGATCCCGCTATTCTCCCGCCCCGCGGACGAATACCGCCGCCCGCGCGGCGTCGAAGGGACCATGCCCCGATCCAGCCGCCCCGACCCTCGTCGCGCCGTGGTCCGCCTCGGCGCCTGGAGCCTCGCCGCGACCCTGGCCCTGCTCCTCGCGACGCCGTCGCTGGCCCGCCGGGTGAAGCACCTCGAGATTCCGCAGGCCGTCGAGCTCCCCGTCTACACCGTGGACGCGGCCGCTCCGCCGCTCCTCGGCACCCACGAGTACCGGCTCGGGTGGTCCGGGCTCCCGGTCGCCCGCGTGAGCCTCACGGCGCGCGAGGTCCCGGACGAGTCCGGCATCGCGGTCGACGTCATCGGCGCCACCCACCCGGTGATCGACTGGATCTACCGCTACCGCTTCGATGCGAACGGACTCGTGGGGACGGCCCCCTTCGCGCCACGCCGCTTCGACCTGGACGTCTGCGAGAAGGGCCGTTCCAAGCAGACCCAGATCCGTTTCCCGGCATCGGGCAAGCGGATCGAGAGCCTGCGTCAGTCGCGGGGACGCGAGAAGCTCTACTGGTTCGAGTCGGACAACACCTGGGACATCCCGTCCGCGGTCTACCTCGTGCTGAACCTCCCCTACGAGGCGGGCGCCCGCTACACCCTCGACACCTTCACGGGCCGGAGCCGCTACCTCGTCTCCATCGACGTCGAGGAGCTCGAGACGCTTCGCATCGGCGAGCGCGAGCGCGCGGCCTGGCGTCTGCGCCTGCGCACCGAAGAGCTCACCGATGACGACGACGAGAACGCCCACCGCGAGACCTTCGTCTGGATCACCCCCGAGCGTCCCCGCACGCTGCTGCGCGCACGCAGCGACGTCTGGGTCGGTTCCATCACGCTGGACCTCGCGGACGGAGAGCCCCTCGAGCCGCTGCGTCCGAGCGCCTGCGACACGCGCCACGCGGGCCTCTAGAACAGCGCGCTCCACACGTCGCGCCAGGGCGCGTCCATCGTCCAGACCCGCTGCTGGGCGGTCCGGACGTGGGGCAGGAAGAAGTGGATGGCGAGGAGCCACGGCGCCCAGCGGCGGAAGGCGAAGGCGTCGCGCCCGAAGAGCTCGTCGAGCGCGAGCCACATCACGGGAAAGCCCAGGGTCAACAGGCGCGACGTGTCGTAGGCGATCGCCAGCTGCGCGAAGCTCGCCGCCACCACCAACCCCATCGACGCGATCCCGACGAGATCGCCGCGCCGCGCCTTCGCAACGATCGCCAGCAGCGGCGCCACCCACAGGATCCCGAACACGCTGTAGAGCCCGATCGCCTTGCGGCCGGCGGTCAGGTTCCAGTAGTGGAAGAGATCCTCGCGCAGCGGCGCCAGGTAGTAGTCGAGCGTGAAGGTCACGTCGATCTGGCTCGACACCCAGGCGCGGAACCCGAAC
>JBCCEG010000108.1:0-5787 GCA_039030455.1 Myxococcota bacterium
GATATTCGTCTGACGGCCCAGCGTTTGCAACTGTTGCACGGCCCCGGGGCGCGAGAGGTCGGCCGCCACCAGCAGCGGGCGACGGCCTTGGCGTTGCAGGTGCAGCGCCAGCTTGACCGTGGTGGTGGTTTTGCCCGCGCCTTGCAGGCCCACCATCATGACGCAGGAAAACGGCTGTTTTAGCGCGAGAGGTGCCGTGTCGCCTCCCAGCAGCGCCACGAGCTCCTCATGGCAGATGCCCACGAAGTGTTGCTCGGGATTCAGCTTTTGCGTTCGACCCGCGCGGTCCGTGACGGTTGTACGGACGGTTGTGCCAACCGCCTTGTCGCCGACGCGTTGCGTAAACCGCTCGACAACCCCGTACTCAACGTCCGCCTCTAGCAGCGAGAGACGGACCTGTTGCAACGCCGTCGCGACGTTCTTTTCGGTGAGTTGGGCTTGCCCTCGCAGCGCCTTGCATGCTTGGCGAAATCCTTGCGATAGTGTCTGCAGCATGGATAATTCACATGGGCAAAGCGCGCCACTGCCGATTTGCACGAAGGCGCAAGTACGCTTTCGCAGCATGCCTCGTGTTCGAGCGGGAAGCAACCCATCTGAGGAATTATGAGTTATTAATTATGAATTATGAATTCTTAAACTCTTTGATAAAAAAAGTCTTTAGATCGCAAAAGTTGTCTCATAATTCATCATTCATAATTCATAATTATCATACGTCATTCATCATTCATCATTCACGCAGTGGAGGCTTTTCGTTGCCGGAGATAATGGTTGCGCTTGTGATTCTTTCCACCTCGTTGTTTGTGTTGTTGCGGTGGCATACCCAATCGATTCAGTTGGCTTCCCGGGCGCGCGATGTGATCGTTGCTACTAACTTAGCCCGGGGCAAGGTGTTGGACTGTCGCCATCTGTTGCGGGAAAGGAACCTAGATGCGTCGGCGCGATTTGACGAGGAGGGCAATTTCGCCGAGGAAGGTCATGAATCATTTACGTGGGAATGTCATGCGTATCCGCTCAAATTGCCTGTTGCCGGAGCGGCCGCGGCCGTCTCTCAGCTGGCGGGAGAAGCGGATGAAACGGGGCAGGCCGGCATAGCGGCATCCGTCGCCGGACCGTGGATCGACATGATTGCCCAGGCGCTGAGTGATGCGATTCGCGAGTTGGTGGTGATTGTCCGTTGGCCCCGAGGCAAGAAATGGGAGGAGATGCGGATGGTGGCCCATGTCATTGATAAGACACCTCTGTTGCCGTTGCTGCAGTCGTTGCAGCGGGGTGGGCAATTGTTCCCCGGAATGGGAGCCGCCGGCAACCAGGAACAGCGGCCGGATACGTCAAGCGGTGGCGCCGGTGCCGGACAGTCGGGTTCTTCGAGTCGCGGCGGCGGTGCAACACGCCGCCGCGCGGGCGACACCCAGCTGTGATGAAAAACCTTCAATGGATTCCCGCTTTCGGGGCCTTCCAAAAAGTCAGCAGAATCGTTTCCGAACAATTTTTCCTCTGTACCGGACAAAACTTGATTCAACGGCGATAAAATCGCCTTTTCCTCGAGGTTTCGTGGACGGTTCTTGCTGCGGTTTCTCCCCCGTCGGATCCCCACAAAATCGAGATGGACTCCCAACAAGACCTCCTACATTTCCGGGTGAAACTTCGCCGGAAACCCTGGCGATTTACTCCCACCATGAGGTTGCGTTTCGTCCTCATGAAATGTGGTTCAAAAAACTTTTGTCCGGTACAGAGCAATTTTTCAGTGGATTCCTGCTTTTTACCCCAAAAAGTTTTATGCTTCGCACAAATACTTTTCGGGGACCCCGAATTTCGCAGGAATGACAAAGAGAGTGTGCGTTTTTTGTTGGACTTTCGTTTTTGTCCAGGTTCGAAGCGCCCCTGCCTGCGCAGGAGTGACAGGGTAAAGTGGCATTCCGGCCCACCCTGTCATTATTGGGTCCTCGCATCCGCGAGGATAAACTCCAGCAGGAATCCATTTTGGAGCGTTCCGCCAACTTTTCATCGGAAAAGCAGCGCGAAGGACTTTTTGGAAGGCCCCCGTTTTCACGGGGGCGACAGTTAGATAACCTGTTTTTTAGGATTGGTATAAGATCACGCGATCATGGATTCTTCCTCCGTCATCAATTTAGACGCGAATGCCTCGGTGCCCGTGCTCCCTTGCGCGGTCGAGGCGATGACGAACGTCTTGCGGCAAGAGGGGAACCCCTCTTCACCCCATCGGTTGGGGCGTGCCCTGCGGGCCGTGCTGGACCAAGCGCGCGACGCCGTGGCCGGGGCGTTGGGAGGAGAAGGCCGCGATGTGTTTTTCAATTCGGGCGCCAGCGAAGGCAATCGCTGGTTGGTGGATGCGATAGCACGCCTGGGTTGCGATCGAGGGGAGCCGCTGTTGGTGGCGGCCACTCCCCTGGAGCACGCCTCCTTGAGCAAACCCTTGCGCGCGGCTTGCGCGCGGGGGGATATCCGGCTGCATCCGCTCGCCGTTGACGAACAGGCTGAGTTGGATTTGGCGGATCCGCGTCCGATGGAGGCGGATGTGGTGTTCGCCACCGCCGCCCACAACGAGACCGGACGGGTGATCGACTGGGCTGGATTGGCCGCGCATTGTCGCGATGACGCCGTGTTGATCGCCGACGCGGCACAGGCGATGGCGCGGCTGCCCGTGCTGCCCAAACGCGTGGACGCGATTGTGGCGTCCGCTCATAAAGCGGGGGGAATAGCCGGTTGCGGCGCGGTGTTGCTACGGGGCAACGCCAAGCGGCTGTCCGCGCCGTGGCACGGTGGCGCGCAAGAGGCGGGCCTGCGTCCCGGCACCGAGGCAACGGCGCTCATCGCGGCGTTTGGCGCGGCCGCCGCCCACGTTGAGGCGACGCGGGCTGAATCAACAGCGCTGGCGCCGCTGCGTGACCACTTGGAGCGACAACTGCTCGCCGCGTGGCCCCATGCGCGCGTGGTCGCGGGCGGCGGGTCGCGTTTGCCCAACACCACGTGTTTGGCGTTGGACGGCGTGGACGGCGAGGCCCTGCGCATCGCCGTGGATCAGGCGGGTGTGTGCGTGGGGTTCGGTTCGGCGTGCAGCTCGTTGGCGCCCGCGCCCAGCGGAGCGTTGTTGGCTTTGGGATTAAGTCCCGCGCAAGCGCGAGCCACCATGCGGTTGTCCCTCTCCCACCGCACCACAAAGCGGCACGTGGAGCAAGCGATAACGCGTTTGATTCCCGTTGGAAGATAAAGAGAACTTTATTTAAAGTGAATAGAGGTGTTTCAAGATGTCGCGAGCGCGTGACCGGTTCCCCAGCGTGTTTAAAAACGTCGCGAGCGAAGGTCCGGCAAGGCAAAAATCGTCGAAAAAGCGCAGTTTACTTGAGGCTTCGAACCGTAGCCCGTTAGGGCTAGGTCTCTCCGGTGGAGAGACCGGCGGTGAGAAGGGAAGCAGCTGTGCTGCGACCTGGACTAACAATAACGAAGCCGGGGCAAGCGCAGCAGTTTTTAAACGCGCTTTTAGCATGACTGTCGCCGACGAGTCCGCGTTGCGCGCCGTGGCGGGGCGGCTGGCCTGTCTGCTACAACCGCCTTGCTTGGTGGCGTTGCGGGGCGAATTGGGCACGGGCAAAACGGCGTTCACGCGCGGCTTTGTCGAGGCGCTCGACGGTGGGAGCAAGGCATGCGTGAGCAGCCCTACCTATGCGTTGGCCAACACCTACCCCACGCGGCCGGTGGTTCACCATGTGGATTTATCTCGACTCGATCCCGCAACCGATTTGTGGGATCTGGGGCTGGCGGAGTTGATGGTGGATGAAGCAGCGTTGGTCTGTGTGGAGTGGCCCGGGGACTGCATTCGACGGATTCGGGCCGCCCGCTGGGTGCGGGTGGATTTGGGCATGGATGCGAGTCGAAGACCGTGTTTTCGTACCGTCCACTTCACGTTTGGGCCGACTTGGGGGCCGCGCCCCTTTGCCGGTTTGCGTGCCGGGTGACGATCACCGATTTTATCCAAGGTGGCCATCGCCACAATCCTATCAACCCCTCTGGTCTGCGGTACTAGAAGCAACTCGCCGTGTTGCCGCTGATGGTGCATTGCATGGGAGAGCCGTTGACATTCCAATAACACGTGTTGTCTCCGTCCGCCAACATGCAATGACTAAAGTTGCCACAGCGACTCTTGGAAAACATGCCGCAGTTAGGCAGCAGATCGCCGCTGGGTGGGGTGTATTGGTCTAAATCATATGGATTTGAATAACAAGAAGCGTACATTGCATCAATAATAATCTTTGATTTCGCATTGCATTTACAACATGCATCAACTATACCCTGAAGTACGCAATATTTTATGCACCGACCGTCCTTGCAAGATTGACCGTAACGTACGCATCCCGGATGGCGGCAATTTCTGCATCCGTTGGTTGCGTCCGATATTCTTGCTCTAGTTTTGTTTTTAAAGCAAAAACCGTCTTTTTTGTTGTAATTCTTTCCGCATTCTTTTTTCCTGCAAACCCCCGATCCCAGTATCTCGTACCCGTTCTTGCACGGCGCGCGACACTTTCCTCCCTTAAAGCGCGGTTTATCCGGCGGGCACATGACGTTGCCCTTGGCGTAAATCTGGGTTTCGCCTGGCGCTATCGCCAAGTTGCCTATTGCTAGCGTTTCCCCTTGCGAGCCATCGCACCCTGTGAATAGCAGCCCACACACCGCCAAAGTTACACATGTTGTTCTTGTCATCGTCGCTCTTTCCCCCTTGCACCGTTGTCGTGACAAAAGAGTGAACCCGAGACGGCGGCGGGATATTCCGCCCGCTGGGTGCGAGTGGATTTGGGCATGGATGCCGGTCAAGGACCGTGTTTTCGTTCCATCCGTTTTACGTTTGGGCCGACCTGTCCGGCGGCATGGACAAAGTCTTGGTTGACGGTGTGCCGATAGAGCGTTACTCCGCGTTAAAAACAACTCGCCGTGTTGCCGCTGATGGTGCATTGCATGGGAGAGCCGTTGACATTCCAATAACACGTGTTGTCTCCGTCCGCCAACATGCAGTGGCTAAAGTTGCCACAGCGAGCCTTGGAAAACATGCCGCAGTTAGGCTTGAGGTCGCTGCTGGGCGGGGTGTAGGTTTCCAACGGATGAGAGTCTGAATAGCAAAAGGCTCCGTCTGATAAATTGCGAGTAACTACACTACGTATATACCTAGGGAGAAATTTGACGAATTTAAGTTTTTGTTTATCGTTTTTACATCGACAAAATCGATATTTATTATTACGAGAAATACAGTTTCTACATTCATCAGTTTTTTCAGAGATCGATATATCATTCTCTTTTTTATAACACATATTTGCTACTTTTTTGTATCCGGAGTTACATGAATTTTTTTGACAGATTCCCGATCCGAGCGTTCCGTATCCTTTGCCGCACTTGCCGCGACACTTTCCTCCCTTAAAGCGCGGTTTATCCGGCGGGCACATGGCGTTGCCCTCGGCGTAGACCTTGTGCTCGCCTTGGACAGCCAAGTTGCCCACGGCTGATGTCTCGTCCGAACCGTCGCACCCCGTGAACAGAAGCCCTAGTGCCGCTGTAACCGCAGACGTAAAAGTCACAGCGATTCGATTTCGCCGCGTGTCAAGCCGGTGGCCGCCGCAATCGCTTCAGAATCCATGCCGGACTTGAGCAGGTTGCGGGCGATTTCAAGGGTTTTTTCTCGTTGTCCTTCTTCGCGGCCCTCTCTATGCCCGTCGCCATAGGTGGAGTCGTAGAAGCTGGCGCGGTCGCGCAAACTCTCCAGATAGCGTTCGTATTCTTGCC
>JBCCEG010000109.1:0-5785 GCA_039030455.1 Myxococcota bacterium
AGCACAGTTAGCTTATATACAGCTCAGAGGTGGCATAAGTTGTGTGGATTGCAGATGCGAGATGCTTCAATGATTGTGTCACGTGAAGCGTGGGTTGTTAGAGCGACAGTGTGTCGCGTTCCAGCGCTGCCGTCACACCAACAGCTGGCAACCGTGGCCGCCTGGCTGGAGTACATTTGGGGTACATTTCAGGAAGGCTTTTAGCTTTTCTCCACGGACATTTTGAGTTACAAGACAAATAATATATTGAGTACCGGGTTTCCGGCATGCTTTACAACTTTACAGCTATTTCAGTTAAAATCACGTTATAACGGCGCCAAATTCCCTTTAATCTCCAGAACAATAGTCCTTCAACGCGCCCACTGCACCTTTTTCGTCCCTGCCACGTTACGACCGCATGGCCATGCCTCCCACTTTCTTCGCATCGGCCCGGCCACTTTTGCAGCCGTGCCTAGGACGTCGGATGCCAAGTTCCAAAATAGTGGCCGCTGGTCCAGTACGGCCTTTTGTGGTTACGTCTGTGCCCCGGCTCCGCGTGTATGTCGCCTTGCAAGCAGTCGCTCGGCACGGCTAGCGCTTGTAATGTCGGCGTCGTGTAACAGGCTGCGCCGCTTCATCTGATGTGAGCTTTTTTCTACGGAAATATCGAGTTCCAAGACAAATGATATACGGAGTACCGGGTTTTCCGACTTGCTTTACAACTTGGCTATCTCAGTTAAACTCACGTTATGAAGGTGCCACATTCCCTTTAACCACTCATTGGTTCAGTCTCCCTGCTTCAAGCTAATCCGATAACAACAGAAATTGTTTCGTTTGAAGCCCTGAGTGAGTGTACAGACACCTTGGTCAGTAGAGTATCCTTTGGCGTAAGCGCCAAACTTGCTTGTCAGGTTGGCCTCGATATATATAGTTTACAAGTAATGCCAGTATATCCTGGTCAAAACAGCGCAGGCGCCCTGGTTTTTGCACACGTAGTACCTGGTTAAAGTCCCCTCAGAGCAGTGGCGGATCCAGGACTTCATTGGGGGGGGGCTAGGGGGCTCGAGCCTCCCTCGCCATTATCTCTGTTCAGCCCCCGCCTAGGCATTAACTATAGGCACTCGCACATTGGAGGGGGGGTGGGGTTGAACCCCTTAGCCCCCCTTGTATCCGCCCCTGCCTCTGCGGCGGGGCTGTCCTATACACGAATACAATGACCCTCCTCCCCCCTCACGCACCCACTTGCACTCTCGCTGCGTCTCCTCGTCGCGGCATCCCGTACACCTGTTGAACAAACAAACACCTTCCTGCGCTGGCAGCGCCGAGCAGGCAGCGAGGGACGCTGGCCTCCGCTCGGATCTGGACACAGCTGTTCAAACCAGCACCACCGCCGTTGGCGACTGTGTTCCGCCGCCGGCCCCAGCCTCCAGCCGAGAGGGAACCCGCTGCCGGAGCCGTGAGACGATGTGTACACACCGGCGCCGCAGCCGGCTGGCGAGTACCCGGCTGGGCCGCCACCAGCTCGTGTGTCTAGCGCGGCACCCTCGCCCGCTGCTGGCGCGTCTACACGCTCAGTGGTCTACACTGGCACCGCCGCCGGCCGATGGGTTTACACAGGGTCCGCCGCCGCCTCAGTTAACCACCACCCCCGTCTGGACGGCCCGCCCAGCGCCGTAATCTGCAAACAACGATAGCGGCGCGGCGCTGAACCTAGCCGGCACGCCCCCTACGACGGCCAGACCGCGCACCACCGGGTGGAAACGGCACTGAAAGGGAAGACCACAGCAATGGCGTGGTGCTACGGCAGCGGCGCCGCCGGGACTCGTCCTCTTCCGACTCCGACCCGGAAGAGACAGAGTTTGGGTGCCGCCGGGACCAAATTCTGGTCATTCCGATGCAATCGCATGCTGTCCCGGACACAGCAGCGCGGCCGCTGACCACACAGCTGAACCTCTCCTGCGTACGCCGATTAGAGTAGAGTTAGAGTATTAGATGAGTCTCTCCTCCTATGTTGTCTGCCCCATCCTCTCCTCATTGGTTGCTTTTGGTAGGGCGCCGACTTAGGAGTGGAGGGATCGCCAGGCGGCCATTTCGGCTTCTCGGCCCCGAGCGGCTGTCAGCCCGCCCATCGGTCCCGAGACTGCGGCTGGGATTACACGGGGCTGTTTCCATCCCCACTTTTTCCCTCCTTTCGGGGGAACCCATCCGGGCCCGGCTAAGCCGCCTAGCTGCGTGCACAGTATATTATCCTTTTTCAGCCCCATGACGCCGCCTTGAATGGCTACACTATCCGCGACCGTTTTCGCGTCCACTACACTAGTATAGACGAGCTAATTCGAAACATCTTCCCCATTGGTGGCGGCGGGCTTCTGCCTTTTAAAGCTGCTATCACGGCAGCTTTCAAACATGTCCCGTGCACCCCTCCCATTTTCGTTCGCTCGGGTTTGCCTGGACGGCTCACTTTCCCCCAAAATGCGCTACCGTTCGGATGCCGCAGCTCGCATAGGATATTTACCGACTTTGCAGAGTGCTTGGCCGCCCTTATCCAGCAGACTTCGGGACATGGCTCAATTTGAAATGAAATATCCTCTTTGGAGTCGGCCCTCCAACTTATCTAAAGGCAGTTCACGCCTTCAATACTTCCCTTCGCATTTGTGCCGAGCTCGGAGTGTTCCTGGCGGGTTCCGAATGCGCTCCGACTGCCACCTACCTCAAAATTATTGGCGTCGTTTTTGACACTATAACCATGACCCTGGCTCTGCTCGCCGATAAAGAGCACGGCATTATTATCCACATTGCATCCGTTTAGCTCGATCGTGCCCCAGCCCCCCCCCTTGGTCCCTAAGCCGAAACAGCTCTTCGTCGCCGGTAAGATCGCCAACGCAGGCCGCTGTATCCCGCCCTGCCGTGCCTGTGTGCGCCGGTTTTTGACGCCGCCCACTCAGTGGCCGGCCTCTACGACACCGTCTCCGCTGACGCGCGGGCCGACCTACTGTGATGGTACCGTCTCCTCCCCCAGTGGAACGGGTGTTTTCCCTTAGTAAACAGCGGCGTGCCGGACACTCTCGCCTTAGCCGTGTTTACAGACAGCTCGCGGACCGGCACGGGCGGCAGGTTTGGCCGCCACCAGTGCGTACAGCGGTGGTCCGCTAACGTTGTTCAGGCGGCGCCGCGCATGACCTTTCTTGGTCCGCTCCCCAGTGTTTGTTGCCTGTGTAATCTGAAGTGACCCTGGTGCGGTCACTGGGCCATTGTGTATAGTGACAACATCGGGGTCGCGGGAAGCCTGTGCAGGGGCTGCAGTGCCGAGACGCGCACAGTGTGTCTGATCCGGCACGTATTTTCCTCGCGGCCGTGTGTAGGTACCGCCTTGAGACACCTCACGTTACCGGGGCGGCCGATGCTCCCCCACCAGTCGTGGTATCGCTTTTGCCCTACGGCGCCGGAGGCTAATCGGCCCCGTTGGTGCCGGGGACCTGCTCTGCGACCCCATTGCCGGTGCTGCCCGACTCATGGGCTTCACATTGTGACTGTTGTGTCCAGGTTTTCACAAACACAGGTTCGACGTAGTCCTGCTGTTGCGGCTCTCCTCTGGCGGTTTGGCGGTGTTTCTTTCGGGGAAAGGACACGCCCACCGAGACCCCAAAAAGGGTTGAGCGTGAAGGCACATCTCTAACGGCCAAAGAGGTAAGAAATCAATATGGGAACAGGTAACGGCAGCAGGCGGCGAAGGGCCGCTAAAGTGATGTTACCGCCGACCGGTGGTAACAAGGTTAGCGACCCGAGCACAGCCGCGACAGTTCAAACAGGGACGCCGAGATAACCGAGGCAAACACGACCAGACGGCTCAGCACAGGCTGGGAAAGGAGAGGAGGGCAGTGCGTCGTGAGCGCCGTGCAGGAAGGCTGCGACGAGCGCGTTCCGCTCGTTATTGTGATATCGCTGTTGTATTGTGTTATTGCCGCTCAGTATCGACATATTCAACTCGGAGGTCACCAGACCCGGTAAGTCCTCTTATTCGACTCGTATCGTTTGAGAATGCTGGATCGCCCCACCCGACGCCTCGGGTCACTGGATCGCCCCCCGACGCCTCGGGATGCCGGATCGCCCCCCGACGCCTCGGGATGCCGGACCGCCCCCCGACGCCTCGGGATACCGGATCGCCCCCCGACGCCTCGGGATGCCGGATCGCCCCCCGACGCCTCGGGATGCCGGATCGCCCCACCCGACGCCTCGGGTCTCTGGATCGCCCCTGGACGCCTCGAGATGCTGGACCGCCCCCCGACGCCTCGGCGTGCTGGATCGCCCTACCCGACGCTTCGGGTCCCTGGATCCCTCCTTCCCCCTCAGGAGGCTGGAGTGACACAGACCTTGCATCTCTGGTTCGCCCCACACGGCGTCTTGTTATGCTGGATCGCCCAACCGACGCCTCGGATATCTGTAGCTACAGCCTTCCACGGACTTTGACACTACCCCGGCTGCCTAATTCCGGCGTAGCTGGTCTTGTCCCGCCGGCGCTCCGCAGCTGGCCGTGCTCTGGTTCTCGGATGTTTACACTGCTATCAGTGGTCGGCCGGGCAACCCACCTTAGCGACTGCGCCTCTCAACGCCCCGCTCTTGTGTACACTGTATCCCGTGCAAACATCATCCGGGAAACTGCGGTCGGTACACTGAGTGGGGCTACGGCTTCCCAGGTTATCGAGATAGCCCGGCTCCACCCGCTCAGCACGGGTCTGGCCTAGCCGCCGGCGCTCTGCACACACCCGGTCCAGCCCCGGGGATGTTTCTGGGGTTTCCACGTCACAGGAGGCACCCCTGCAGCCGTGACGCCACGTTGGACAGCGCCACCCGAGCTGTGTTGCACAACAGCCTGGCCCCCACGTCCCGGCGTGCTTCCACTTCCGGCCAGCGCTGCTATCTGCAGTTTTTCAGCTACAGCGGCGTCTCACCTGTCCCCGCCCAGGAAGACACGCTTGTTTACCATATCAGCTTTCTGGCCTGCGCGGCGGGTCGCTGGCCACAGTGCGGCAGCACCTCGCCGCGGTGCGGTACCTTCACCTGACCACGGGTGTACCAGCCGGTCACTGTTAACCTCTGGCGCAGGCTGCAATAGATCCCACTGCTGCACCCCTGAGATTCGCCGTCAGAGGTTTGCCGACAGCTTCCCGGCCGGCTCGGTCACCAATCACTCTCGACAAACTGCGCCGTCTCAAATACAAGCTCTGCACTGTCCTCCCGTGGGCCCAACGCTGCGTCTGGGCCGTCCGTGCTTTGGCCTTATACCCTGGTCTGTGCATCGCATTCCTCTTCGACAGCCCCGGACGCGGCCGATAGGGTACCCGGCTATGGAGCCCACACGATGTATCATCTACCTCCATATACAAAACACGACGACATGGGCCACCACACGCCATCAAAGGGAATGTGGCACCTTGGTCAAATCCAGAAATTTAGTGTAATTAGGGTATTTTTAGCCAAATCCATGAAAACGTGCATGATTTCCCTGAAAAATGTACATGCATCCAATATTTTGATCTTGAAATGCTCCTCTAGTGTGGCAAATACACATCTGTCTGTGGATGACGTCATGATCTGGCAACTGCTATCATATTCAATAGCATTCAAGAGCTTATATTGGCTGATTAATCACCGTGACGTCAGCGCTGCCGTCACACCAACAGCTGGCAACCGTGGCCGCCTGACTGGAGTACATTTGGGGTGCATTTCAGGATGGCTTTTAGCTTTTCTCCACGGAAATTTTGAGTTACAAGACAAACAATATATTGCACAACGACAGAAGGCAACC
>JBCCEG010000110.1:0-5724 GCA_039030455.1 Myxococcota bacterium
GATATCGCCAAGCCTTGGCCGATCTCCCTCATCGATCGACGCGTCAAGGGCGCTTGGGGCATTATGCTGGATGACGTGGCGGCCGGGCTTGCCGCCTTGGCGACTCTGTTTGTCTTGGGGCAGAATGATTGCTTGTCAGGCGTGCTATGACGCTGTCTTTGGAGCGGACTAAAGAGGAACCCCCGTGACGCAGCTGACCGAATTTATCCCCCTCATCGCGTTTTTCGTCGCGTACCGCGTCTGGGATCTGTACGCGGCGTTGGCCGTGTTGATGGCTTTGATGCCTCTAACATTGGGATTGCAGCGCTTGCGCGGCAAATCGCCGTCACACATGCAGTTGGCTTCGACAGGATTGCTGTTGGTGTTCGGCGGGGCGACGCTGTTGTTGCGCAACGAATTGTTTCTTAAATGGAAGCCTACCGTCTTTAATTGGGTGCTGGCGTTTGCGTTGTTGCTGAGCCACTTTGTGGGCAAACAGCCGCTGTTGCAGCGGTTGTTGGCTAGCGATCAGCTGCAGCTGCCCGAAGCCGCATGGCGCCGGCTTAATCTGGTCTGGGCGGGCTTTTTCACCATGCTGGGCATACTAAACTTGGTCGTAGCCTATCGCTTTAGCACAGACGTGTGGGTGAACTTTAAGGTGTTTGGCATGATGGCGCTTACTGTTCTCTTTGCCATGGCACAGGCGGTTTATATCGGGCGTGTGTTGCACAGCGATTGAATTTGCTCTACCCCTGCTTTCGCCCGCGCAATGCAGGCGTCGATGCTCGCGCCGCGCAGGGAGGCACCGGCGACAAAAACACCGCGCGGCAGTCCCGATTCGATCGTGTTGATACGGTCCAAGTGGCCCACGCGGTATTGCGGAATGCGGTGATGCCAGGTGTAAAGCTTGGTAAACAGCGGCCGGGCGCGGATGCGCAGCAGTCGGTTTACGTCGGCTAGAGCCTGCTGTTGGATCTCCGCTTCGGGGCGCTCGAGCAACTGGGGATTGCGGCCGCCGCCCATGAAAAGGCGAAGCAGCGCGACGTCGGGGGGCGCTCGATGGGCGAACTTGGACGAAGCCCACGTCATGGCGTTGATAACCCGCGCATGGCGTTTGGGGATGAGTAACCCCGAGCCTTGCAGCTTGTGAGGTACATCGTCTTTGTGGAATGCCGCGTACAGCGCCGCGCTGCTTGTGACAGCCAGTGCTCGGAGTTCCTCGGAAGCTCGTGGCGCGATTGAGCTCAACATGTCGCCGGCGGCCCGCGCGGGCGTGGTGATGAAAACGGCGCGGGCATGCAGTGTTTCCGTAGAGACGCGATGAATCGCGTCTCTACTAACCGAACCCGCGTCTCTACGTGTTAGCAGAATGCGATACCCTCCCTTCTCGTGGCGTTCGATGCGTTGGACAGGGCTGTTCGTGTGAACGCAATCGACGGGGAGCGCCCGCGTGAGCGCGTCGATGAGCGATCCCATTCCTGCTTGGAACGACACGAACGGCCAAGCAGGGCGATGTTTTGTCGTTCTTTCACGCCGCAGGCCGCGCAGCACGCTGCCATATCGGCGCTCTAGTGCCCGCAGGCGGGGCAGGGTGGCTAGCAGACTCAGCTCATCGGGATCGGTGTTGAAAATGCCGCTGAGCAACGGCTCGGCCAAATGTTCCAACACACCCGCGCCAAAGCGCCGTCGGATGAACCGGCCGACAGACTCGTCCGCGTTCTCGGGAATATTGCTCGCGGGCAGCGCGAGTTCCAACAGCGCGCGCAGCTTGCCGTGCCACGGCGGCACGCGCGAGCGAGCGAGCGTGAGGAATTGGGTGGGGAGGTTCATGTGCAACCCCGTCGGCAGGGGAAGGGTTGTGCCCTCTTTTGCTCCAGAGGTTTCGATAAACAGATAGACAGGAAGATCAGGGGAGCGCATGGGCAGCAAATGGTCGTTGAGGTTGAGTTCGCGGACGAGGTCGAGCGCTTTTCCGCCGGTAGTGAGCAGGGCATCCGGGCCACGCTCCAGCAGCAGCGATCCCACGCTGGGGACGCGGACATGCTCGGTGCCGATTTTGCCGCCTAGACGCGAGTCGGCTTCTAGCAGGGCAAAGCGGCAAGAGGTGTGCCGTTGCAGTAGCCACGCGGCCGTCAAACCGGTGATGCCGCCGCCGACAATGATGACGTCATACCCTGCTTTCTGCCGCAATTTTCCTTTTGTCATCCGGTTGATTGCATTTGTCGAAACGTTCGGGCAAGCAAAACCGCGCTAGGGAGAAACGCGATGATGTTGACCGCGCACAACAGCCAACCCGCTAGCGGGAGAAAGGCGGCGTGGAACCCAGACAGAAGAGCCGCGCCGGCGCCGATACAAAAAAGACAGCCCGAAAGTGTACTGATGCTCAGGAACGGTAGGACGGCTGAGCGTCGATCCGCCGCCAACGCGGCATTCGTGACACCGCCGAGGGTCAAGGCGGCGCCGACCGCGCCGATCAGGGGCAACGAAGCGTTGGGTGCTGCGGCAACCCACGGCGCCACGCCGACGGCATAGGTTACGGCCCATGCCCCTCGCAGGCAGTCGGACGCGCCAAGACGATCGCTCACAAGACGGGTGCTTGTTCGCAGATAGTCCACGCCGCTGTGCCATGTGAATAGTACGATGACGACGGCCTGCAGGGTCGCGGACAGGGGTGGCGTGAGAACCGCGTTGAACAGCGCCACAACCGCCAGCGCTAGCGCCACCGGCATTCGCCAGCTCCTGCGGGGGACTGCGTCCCCTCTTGTTTTTTTTCTATAAAGAAAGCATAAAGCCAAAGCCAGAGGGATCAGAGCGGACCAAGGGGGTGGCGCGAACACCGTGAGAAATATGGTGCCAAAGCCGCCCATTTGAAAGACAGTCTTGAGTTTGCCGGCGGCGCTGACGGGCAGTTCGTGACCGCGCGCCAGCAAACCGCCGCGCAAGCCGACTATCATGAACTCACGGCCTAGAATCAGGACTCCAAGCGCTGGATGCGGCATGTTCTGCGCCATGTACAGCAAGACGATGGATGCGGTAAAGATCTTGTCCGCTACCGGATCCAGTAAAGCTCCTAGGCGCGTGGGACCTTGCGCGCGCGCAAGCCACCCGTCTACAAAATCCGTGCAGCCCAATCCCACAAGCACCAGAAAGGCAATCCACTTATGCAGGGTGTTGTCGTGCGCGAACAAGGCGCAGGGGAGAGGTAATAGCAAGATGCGCAGAATGGTGACCGTATTGGCGGTGAGTTTCATTACCTTCGCTCGCAACGCTTTGAGACAGCCTGGTGCAGGATTATCCGGAAAGCGCCGCGATCATGTGTTGGGTGATGAATCGGGCCAAAATGGCAATCCACGAACCTCCGCCCAACACGAGCACGGCGGTGAGGGTCACGCTGATCCACGGGCGAATCACATAGAAGTTCATCTTGGTGCGGTTGCGGAAAAAGCCCGGCCAGATGCGCGCGCCGTCCAACGGAAAGATGGGCAGCAAGTGGAAGATGGCGAAGGTGACGTTCAGGTAAGCTAGCTGAATGAGAAAATCCGCCGCCGAGAAAGTGCCTAGTTGTGCGAGTCCCAGCTTGAGGGTAAGCGCGGCCAACCCGAAGCAAAAAAGCGCCATCGCCGTGTTGCTCAGCGGACCGACAACGGCGATCAACCACTGCGCCCCGCGCGGGGACCAGCCCATGCCAAACGCGCGACCGTGCACATCCAAGGGGTTGTACCACACGTGCATTCCCAGCGCGATAAAGGGCACGTTGGGGCTGCCGGTCAAGCTGGCCAGCACCACGAGCGCGGCGGGCAGTCCCAGGGTCCACAACGGGTCTATGTGGACAACCGGATCCAGCGTATCCCGCCGCAACAGGGTGACAAGGCGATCCCCCAGGTGCTTGGCCATTTTTGCCTGGCCAAACTCGTGCACGGTGATGCAGATCAACACGCAGCCTAGAACGAAGACGAGGCGGTAGAGAAATGTTTCTAGCGGGCAAAATGACCAGTCAAAAACCATGGCAATGTCTCTAGCGCAACGGGGCGCGCCATCGCTGTCATTACAACAAAAGGAGTTCGAGGAAGCAACTGTCTCGGCCCTCGGACCAGGACCGATTTAAAGTCGTGTGAGTTCCGTGGATGGGTTTGAGTTGTCAGAGCTGACGCATTAAAAAAGCTCTGTAACGGCACGCGGCGCCGTTAAAAGCTTCCTCCGGACTTTTCCGAGTCTCAAAACCAATCCGGAACCAACTTTTAATGCGTCGGCCCTGGCCTTTACTATGGTCAAGGCGATGGCGAACGTGTTAAGCTGTTAGCGGAAGAGATACTTAACCGAGAAGACAAGGAGGCCGTGATGACAATGGCGCAATCCCTTCTGCCTCCGGCGGAGCTCCGGCGACGCTCGCGCCGCGACTGATGCCCCGTGTCCTCACTCCGCGCCATTCGCAAACGCATTCGCAGTGTCAGAGGCACCGAGAAGATCACCCGCGCGATGAAAATGGTGGCGACGTCTAAGCTGCGCCGAGCACGGCAAGAGCTTTCGGCCATACGCCCCTTCGCGAAAGACCTGCAAGCGCTCATGGCACGCGTCATTACCGCCGCTCCTTGCGATGGATCGTTGCCTGATTCTCTTCACCACATCGTTCGCCCCTCTCAACGTTTCGAGCCATCCAAACCCTTGGCGGCAAAGGGGCCTCCAGAAAGGTTGAACGATTCCCGCTGGAGTTTACCCTCGATGAAAACCGGGGGCGGGGACAAGCTTTCTGGGGAAGAAACAAAGCCACGCAGTGGTCAAGCCGAGGTTTTGTTGTTCACGTCCGAGCGTGGTTTGTGCGGCGGCTTTAACAACAACATCATTCGCGAAGCCAAGAGTCTGATCCACGAGCTGACGCAAAAAAGGGTCCGCGTGAGCGTGTCCGCGTTCGGCAAAAAAGGCGTTGAAGCCGCCACGCAAGAACGGTGGCCTGTTCGGCGGCAACAGGGGATAGTGCAGCCAAACGCGCAACAAGCCACCGCCATCGCGCAAGAGCTGATCAAGCGCACTCTCGCGGGAAAGCTTGACGAGGTATGGTTGGCTTACACCGAGTTTACCAGTCCCATCGCGCAAACGCCCCGAGTCAAACCGTTGCTTCCACTCGATCCGCAACAGATGTCCGAGTCCCAAGCCCCGGACGAATCGTTGGATCCCATCTGGGAACCCGATCCGCCGCGATTGCTGGATGCTCTCTTGATCCGCTATCTCGCCACGTGCTTGCAACGGGCCGCGCTGGAGTCGTTTGCCTCTGAACAAGGCGCGCGGATGACGGCGATGGAAAGCGCCAGTGACAACGCCCAAGAGATGATCGCCTCCCTCACGCTGCAGTACAATCGAGCGCGGCAGGCCGCCATAACAACGGAATTGATGGAAATTATCGGCGGGGCGGAGGCTTTGCAAGCGTAGGGGCACTTTCCCGCTGGAAAAGCAACGAAAGGTTCGAGAATGGCACTCCACCCCTGTCACCCCCGCGAAAGCGGGGGCAGGGCTTCACGAGTGGACGCAAGCGAAAGCAACACAAAAAACAATGCATTGCTTTTGTCATTCCCGCGAAAGGGATCTTCCAAAAAGGTCGGCGGGCTGCTTTTCCGATGAAAAGTTGGCGGAACGCTCCAAAATGGATTCCCGCTGGAGTTTACTCCCGCGAAAGCGGGAGCCCACCAATGACAAAGTGGAGAGACCCGCTTCAAACCCGGATAAAAACGAGAGCCCAACAAAAAATCGTAC
>JBCCEG010000111.1:0-5722 GCA_039030455.1 Myxococcota bacterium
ACGGCTTGGTGGTGACGTTTTTTTCGGCTGTTGTACGGGCCGTTGTCATCTTTGTGCCAATGCTGATCCCGTGCGCCGCTGGTAAAGAGTGGTGGTCCAAATGCCATCCCTGCCGATGGTTTGCCCGTCCTTCATCACTTTTCTGGGATGAAAAGACTCCCTTCACTGGTTGTTATAGATGAGCCTTATCGCCAAAGAGGGAGATTCGCTCGTGCGCAACCAATCCATGAGAAGCGTGCTGTGGGTTGCCAACAAAGACGGTGATCTGCGGGAAGCCCTGCGCCTTGCCGATCATGCGCCGCTGCACATCATTGCCTGTCATGACGCGGCGGCGGCCAAGGCGGCTTTGTTGCAGCAACCAATTGATTTGGCCGTTGTGGATCTGGGCTTGTCATCGGACAATCCCCTTTTCAGCGCCGGGCTCATTCGTCATATGACGAGCCATTTTCCCGACACCGTGGTCGTGGCCAAGGCCGATGAAGTCGGTAAGCCACTGGCGAACCTCGTGCAGCAGGCAGGTGCTGTTTCGCTCCATGCCAATCCCTTGACCAAACGCAAGGTAAGCGGCATTTTGCACAAACACCTGGTGCAGGGGCAAAGTCTCCCAAAGCAGCGGCGAGGCGGACGCGGCGACTACGTACAACGCCTGGACGATTTTCTGGCCCAAGAGCAGATTCAAGCATTCCTGCAGCCCATCGTGGATATCGACGAGTCGCCCACGCACATCACGGCATGCCACGGGCTGGAGGCACTCGCGCGTCCGCCCGGTCACTTGCCTTTTTGGAACCCCGGCTTCCTGTTCACCTATGCATCGTTGCAGGAGCAGTTCTTGGCCGTTGACCTCAAATGTGCCGCCGCGGCGCTGGAGTCAGGGCGATATATCCCTGAAGAAACCAAGCTATTCATCAATCTGCAACCGCGTTCTCTCATTGCGGCGCGGCTGGTGCCCGAGATCACCGCGTTGGTCCGCGAGTTCGACATGGACCCGCGGCGCATCGTGGTGGAGCTGACCGAGCAGCAAGCCTTCATCAATCCGAGCGTGATCATCGACACGTTGGCAAAGCTGCGCCGGCAAGGATTTCAGGTGGCGTTGGATGACTTTGGCGAAGGATTTTCCAACCTGCAGTTTGTCCAAAACATTAAACCCGACTACCTCAAGCTGTCGGGTTCCTTCTGCCGCGACTTGCATGTGGATCGCCACAAGCAAATCATTGTGCGCACCGTGGTGCAAATGGCACGCGAACTGCGAATTCACACGATCATCGAGCAAGTGGAAAAGCAAGAAGAGCTCGAGCAAGCCCGCAAGTTGGGTATTGCTTATGCGCAAGGCTACTTGTTCGCTCGGCCCATGCCGCCCCAGCAGCTGGCGACCATTTTTCCCAACCGTCCCATGGTGCCGGTGATTCACTGATTCGGGGTAGTCCCCCGAAGCGCCAGCTGCAACAGCATGCCCGCCATCCAACAGCTGACCAGCAAGCTACTGCCGCCGTAACTGACAAAAGGCAACCCCATGCCCTTGGTAGGCACAATGCCCAGGGTAACAAAGACATTGATGACCGCCTGCAAAACCAAAGTGGTGGTTAGCCCCGCGGCCAGATAGCGACAAAAGGGGTCCGTCTGTCTGGCGGCGACACCGAACCCGGCGACGGCGATCGTCACGAAGCACAGCACCGCCACGCTCACGCCGATAAATCCCCATTCCTGTCCAATCAATGCCAAGACAAAGTCCGTATGCGCGTCGGGCAAAAAGTGTAATTTGGCCGTGCCGTGCCCTACTCCCGTTCCCCCTAGCTTGCCCGAACCCAGCGCGATCAAACTTTCCACCACTTGATACCCCGCGCCTTGCCGATGCGACCAAGGATCCAGAAACGCCACGAGGCGGCGGAGACGGTAGGGGCTAGAGGTAATCGCATGCAGCCCCAAGGGAACCGCGAGCACAAGCAAACCGACTAAATAGGCCGCGCGTGCGCCCCCGACAAACAACAACGCGCCCGTGACCGCCACGGCCAACACCGCCGTGCCAAAGTCCGGTTCGGCCAACAACAGCGCTACCGCCACCCCCGGTAGCAACAGATGCGGCACAATGCCGACGCGAAACAGCAGCATTTTGGGGCCTTTTTTAGCCAGCGACATGGCCAAAAAACACACCAACGCCATCTTGAGCAGTTCACCACCCTGCACATGCACGGGTCCTAGCCGCAGCCAACGCGCCGCCCCCCTGACCGAGTGGCCAACGCCGGGGACAAGCACAAGCACAAGTACCCCCAATGCTAGGGCATACAATGGATAGGCGGCCCGCCGATACACCCCGACGGGCACCACGACCGCGACAGCCATGCCCAGTGCGGCGGCTGCCGCGTAAGCCCACTGGCGTTTGGCGAAAAACCACGGGTCGCGCGTGACGAACGCCGACCCCGAATAGGTCATGACCAAACCCATTCCCGTCAACACCAACACGCTTAGAAGTAAGGCTGCCGGCAGGAGATTTCTCTTCATCGCCCTGCATTTTTATCATAAGGAAGGCGCGCAGCGCTTTGGTGTGCGATCGCTTTGCCGTCACTACGCTTGCTCGTCCGCGCGCAGTCGCTGAAAGAGATTGCGAAACGCCTCGCCACGGGCGGCAAAGTTAGCGAACTGATCAAAACTCGGGCAGGCCGGCGCCAGCAAAATCGTCTCGCCCGGTACAGCCGCTCGCCACGCTAGATCAACCGCGCGCGCAAGCATTCCGGCGAACACGCAGGGGATGGGTGGCTCTCGCGCCAGGCACCGCTTTATTGCCGCTGCTTCATCGCCGATGGCATACACCGTCACGCGTCCGGTTCCACAAGCGTCTCGCAGCGGCTTGTAGCTCTCACCCTTGTCTTGACCGCCAAGAATCAGGTGGACTCTTTCCCGCCCCACGCTCTTGAGCGCGGCGACGGTCGCCCCGACATTCGTGGCCTTGGAGTCGTTGATAAACCGAACACCCCGCGACTCCCCCAGCGGCTCAAACCGATGCGGCAGACCCCGATACGCGGCTAAACCCGTGGTAATCACCGACGGGGGTACCCCCAGCGCAACAGCCGCGCTCGCCGCCATCGCCGCGTTAGCCCGATCATGCTTCCACACGATAGAGCCAGGGAGTGGAATCGAACATTCCTCCTCCACGCGCCAAACGGTCCCGCCGCGCGCGCACAGAGACGCCGACGGCAGCAGCTCCAAATCACACGGCCGACAGACCAACACGCCGCCGGGCCGCAACAACTCCACAATGCGGGCCTTGGCCCGCACATAGCTTTCATGCGATCCATGCTCCCGCGTGTGATCCACCCCGATGTTCGTCACGATCGCCGCCGCCAGCCGCAGGTTACGCAGGTTTTGCAACTGGAAGCTAGAAAGCTCTAGCACGGCCCAAGCGGGGTTGGCGCCCGCCAACACCGCCTCGCACAACGGCGTCCCCAAATTCCCCCCCACAAACAAGGGCAAGGCCCCTTTGTTTTCTTGATCGTTTTGGGCCGATGGGAGTGAGCGTACACTTTCTTTGTCATTCCCGCCCCTGTTCGGAGCCAGGGGCAGGCTCCGGCGGGAATCCATTTTAGGACATTTTTTTTCCGGAGAGACGCGATTCATCGCGTCTCTCCTTCCGCTGTCACGCAGCGACTTGAAGATCCGCCCTAGCATGCACGTGGTGGTGGATTTGCCGTTGGTGCCGGTAACACCGATGAATGTGCAATCAGGAAGATGAGCACACGCGACGTCGATCTCGGTCACAATCGGAATGCCTTGCTCCCGTGCCCAAACACACGCGGGGTGACGCAGGGGAATGCCCGGCGAGCGAACAATCCACTCGGCCCCTCGCAGCAGCTCTGACCGAATGCCGCCGGCGTGAACACGAATGTCTCGCGGCAACCCTCCCAGCTTTGCCAAACGCGCTTGCGCCTCTTCCCGCGCGGCATCGTCCAGCACGGTGACACACGCCCCTTGCGCGTGCAGCAGAGCGGCGGCAGCTCTGCCCGACTTTCCCGCTCCCAACACGGCCACGCGGCGGGCTTGCCAAAGGTTTTGCCGAGGCAGACTTTCTCTCACCGACAAATTATCTCACTTAGCGCGGCCGCCACCGCTTTCCATATCCTTGCGCGACTCGACATATTTCACCCTCTACAGTAGCTTAGCAACGAAAAGCACGGCGGGACGCGTGAAATGCGTTCCCCTAGGAGCGGTTCTCATGAAGCCGGCGCGAGAATGCCTTCTCTTGCGATTTCGCTGCTCCAGGCGGTAAAGAGTTGCTTTCAGGCAAACAAAGGGAAAATAGAAGAAAGCGGAGATGACACGTTTTATCAGACTTGCGCAAAGCTTTCTTTACACATGGAAAAGCTTAGAAAAGCAGGCCTGAATGCTTTAGAGGTCTCGCGGGTCAACCAGTACCTCAAAAACGTGATTGTGGAATTTGAAAAAATGCGCAACATTGCTTGCTATCGCACGCCGCTGTCTTTGCGCGCGTATAGCAAAATTTTCCTCCATGCGTTTCCTATTGTGTTCGCGCCGCACTTCGCCCATCTGTCGCAAGACTACTCCATGCCCAGTGGTTTTCTTTCGGAATTCGAGCGCATCGCCAAGCGGTGACCGCGGATTGTGCATCCGAGACGACCCGAATCAATCTCCATGAATCCGCGTTAGAGACCCCCGGAAACAATCTCAAAACCGTCGCTGCGCTTTTTGCCCCGTTGGCGAATCCGCACGCGGTTCACCTCGCCGCACGAACGACACGTCTCGCCCGCGGGCAGATCGAAACACGTGTGCTGCACATACCGATAGGTGACATCGAACAAACGCTTTTTGCCGCAAACCCTTTTGGCCGTTGTTTGGCACAGCGACGTTTTTTGATCACAGACCTGCTTTTCCTCATTCCAACACACCTTTTGCCTGGGGAGTTTGTCGATACGCTCCAGGTAGATCTGCAAGCTCAGCATCTTCACTTTGTCAAAGTCTTGCTTGAGCCGATCCCGCAAAACACTCTGGTTGTAACGGACGAGCTTCCCGTCGGGGTGCTTCTTGGTGTCTTGGTAGTCCGGCGCCACCAGGTGCATGATCTGGTCAACGTCGCGACCTTCCACGGCCGCTTTGTAGGTTTTGAAGAAAAAAGCAACGGTCCGGTTTTCCTTGGTATCGTCCACCAATGTCCCGGGGATAAGCTTGGGCACACACCCAAGCATTGCCAAGACCAAGGCCCCCAGTCCAACTTGTCGTACTCCCTTTTTGCAGCGCATGATTCTCCTTGCGGCCGACCAGAGACGCGATTCATCGCGTCTCTACGAGTATTCTTCCTTCTTCTTTTACTCCTTTTGCACCCGTTGGCGCTAGTACCACGGATCACGGGATTTGATGGGTTGTCGGATGTCGGAGAGTGGAGGTGGCGGGGATTATGAATTATGAGCTTCTTTATTCATGACGTTTAAGCACTCATAATTCATCCGACATTCCGCGCATGAGTGAAAAAGTTTTGAAATAAAATTTTTTTTGGATCCATGATACCGTCACTCTTTATCTCTCTCCCGAATTCTTGCGAAACAGACCCGTCCAACGCCTCCTAGGTCCGGGCATGCAAGCCCAGACCTTCAACGATGACGCTCTGGGCAGAACCCTGGACGCCCTGCACAAGCACGGCGTCTCCCAGCTGTACATCGCCATCGCGGCACACGCCGTCAAGATTCTGGGCTTGCCCCCGCGGCGGGCTTGCACATGG
>JBCCEG010000112.1:0-5685 GCA_039030455.1 Myxococcota bacterium
AATCCTTATATTCGACCCCTCGATCTAATCCCGTGAATCCCCGCCCTATTTCCCCAACACAAAGTTGGGTCGCCTTACGGTCCCTTGCAGCTTGAAGGCGTAACGGCCCTTGGCGTCCTTGGCGCGCTGCAACTCGGGGCTCAGTTCCAGCAGATCTTCAAGACCCTGCTGCTTTTTGAATAGCGCGGGGCTAAGACGAAACCAGCCCTTGCCGTTGAGTCTGCCGCGGCTGAAGGTGTTGTTGAGTTTGACGTCGGCGGTGATGTCCGCTTCGGCATCGCCGCCGGTCAGCTTGAGCTCGCTGATTTTGAGCGTGCCTTTTTCCCCCCGTGCCCGCACGGTCAAGTTGCCTAGCGCGACGGCCGGAATGTCCAACGAGCTCCCCAATGGCGACGATTTAGGCAAAGCCAAAGGGCCCGGGCCGATGCCCATTTGCGTTGCCGAAAGCGCTAGTGAGCCTGACAAGTTCGCCGGTTTGCCGTCGGACAGATTCAAATCAGCGGTCAGGCGCAGTTTGCCTTGCAGCGGCACGCCAAGGGCGGCGGGCAGGAGATCAATGTGGCTTAAATCCATGTTGGGCACCCGCAGTCGCAGTGCTGTCAATTGTCCCGCCTTGTTAGTGGAAACCGCTCCCGACAGAGACTGCTTTTGTAGAATGAGATTCCAAGAAACGCTTGTGCTCCCTATCAACAAGGGGAGCAAACCAACGCGCGCCCGAACCCGGTCGAGATCAAGTTGCACGGAAGGAGAATTTGCCTTGCCTCGTTGTCGCACCCGCACCCGCACATTGTTCAGCCGCAAACCCGAAAGCCGCCACAATGCTAGGTCTTCAACCCACACTTGCACATCATTACGGCCAGGCAGAGTTTGGCGCAGGGTTGATGCCAAGAGTCCTTGCACATGTTCTTGAAACGAAGCGATGGGGAATGTCTGGTACAGCATGAAGAAAAATGTCGCGGTGAACCACAGCACGTAGCCCGACAGTTTGAAGCGCGTCAGTTTGTCCAACGGAATGCGGATCATGCGGGATCTCCTAACAAGTGAGACGTGGTTCGATGTAGAGACGCGATGAATCGCGTCTCTACGAACATGGCACGCGGGGCTATGGATTCCTGCTTTCGCAGGAATGACAAAGTTGGAGAACCCGCTTCAAACGTGGATGAAAATGCATGTTCGACAAAAGACGATACACTTCTTTTGTCATTCCTGCGAAAAAGGGGTCCCCGCAAAGTACCACAGGCGACAGCCGAGGACACTTTGTGGGGTAAAAAGCAGGAATCCACTGCGAAACCAGCGAATGAAAGAATCACGCGCATAGCTCTCCTCCTACGATCGTTGCCAGATGGCAATGGTGATCTGGGCGTCTAGATCTTGGTCGCCGCGCCGCATCACTTGCAGCCGTGTGACCTTGATCAAGCGGCTGGGGCCGCTTTCTTCCACGGCTTGTAGAAAAGACGTGAGTTTGTCCACGGAAAGCTGTTTCAGCGTGACGGACACGCTGCGCTGCACGAGCTTGTGATCGGGCAACGGCACCGTGTGCTCGTCTAGATCACTGAGGTTCAAGCCCAAGCTTTTCGCCACGGTGGGCAAAAAGGAAAACAAAGAGACATTGGCGCGGCGCAGTTGCTGTTGTTGCGTTCGTCTTCGCGACTGCGATTGACGATATGTCGCGGCCAGGCGCCGCACTTGGCGAATCTCCTTGCGATACGTATCCGCTTGCGCGCGCTGCGCTTCCACCGAGCTCGTGACTTGGTACACGCCTAGCATGCCGATCATTCCCAGCACGGCGATGAGGGCCAGCACGGCCAGGCGGCGTTGCCGCTGATCCAGCTCTTCAAAAGCGGCGGTGAGCTTTTCCAGCAGCTGTTGGATGCGTTGTCTCATCGCCTTGCCGAAGACCTTTTCTTGGCTGCCGCGTTAGCAGCGGGCAGGTCAATTTTTAACTGAAAACGGACGCCGTCTTGGGCTTGGGCGGCTCGCCCTCGCTCCACCTTGGCGAAGGGAGTTCTCTTGGCTAAAGCCGTGACAATTTGGTCGATGTCTTCAAAACTTGTGGACACGGCGTCTAGCCGAACCGTCTGCTCCGTGATATCCAATTTGCTGAATTGCACGGAGATCCGCGCGGGAATTGCCGCGGCGAGCTCTAGGTAAACGTCGGCGGCACTGGTTTGCGGAATGGCGTCGATTCGCGCGCCGGCGATGGTTTGTTGCATTTGCCGCAGGCACTTGTCGCCCGAGGTAAACCCGCCTCGGAGAACTTGCTTGCACAACGAGTCCCGTTGCTTTTGCAAATCAGAAATCTCTTTGCGGTGAATAAACGCTTGCGAGGTTGAATAGACGAATAACAGCGCCACGAGCACGGCGCCCCAAACAGTCAAAGGCCTAGCGCGTTCGCGCAGATAGACGAACTCGCCGCGCCAAGCGAATTCACCCTTGCGAAAATTAAATAGACCGGCCCGAGTCGCTTCGTGCAACGCGCAAGCAGCCTGGCCGATAGCAGTGGCGAATTGGGGTTGCGGCAGTGAGGCGTCGGGCGCATCAACCAAAAGGCGGACGGGCACGTCTAGGCGTTTGGTGAAAAAATCCTGTAAACCAACCATGCGGCTCGCACCGCCGGTGACGATAACGGTTCGCACCACTTTGTCTTGCCGAGCACGCAGCGCCAGCACGGTTTGGTGAATTTCGCGCGCGATAGGCCCGTAAGCTTCTCGTAGCACGGTATCAATTGCTTGGGATGTGAGAGTTTCGCCTGCGTGTTTGTCTAATTGCGCCTGTTCCAACGAGGTCTCGTTTATCCGCGCCAAAGAAAGCGTGGCATCGCGCCCGCCGCGCAGAATGCAGCGCGTGGACACAATGTGTGTATTCTGCAACGCGCACATCTTGGTGCTCGTGTGCCCAATATCCACCATCAGCGTCAGGGGCTGTGCCTCTTTGTTTGCTTGAACGTTCCGCGCCGGTGAAGACGGCGGGGCACCAAGGACATCGTGATCGCCTGGATTCCCGCTTTCGCGGGAATGACAAGAGGGTGTCGTGTCTCTACTGCTCTCACCGCTCTCCTGCGGACCACCGCCAGACTCGTCCGAATCACCCGAAGGTGTGGCAGCAAAGTCTCGCAGTAATCCCTTGTCTTCTTTTTTGTCATTCCCGCCCCTTTTGTCACTCCCACCCCTTTTGTCATTCCCGCCCCTTTTGTCATTCCCACCCCTTTTGTCACTCCCACCCCTTTTGTCATTCCCGCGAAAGCGGGAATCCACATCAGTAGAGACGCGATTCACTGCGCCGCTACCGTCCGCGTTAAAGCCCTGTTGCAGTAAGATTTGGCGGAATCCGGCCAGGGCCGCGCTTTGGAGTGTGGTGTAACGCGGATCCAACTGCACCTGCTTGAGAAGCTCCAAGTGTTCCCGTAGCGCGTCACGCTTGGCAAACGCAACGGCAACTGGGTGTTGCGTTTGCTTATCGGAAGGCTGCTTAAGCAGCTCGGGCGGCTGCAAGACCCAAGAAAGAACAAGGGCATCTATTCCCATGGGCAGATATGACTCAAGCTCGCCGGCCAAAACGGACTCGATTTTTCTACGGTCGGTGAAGGGCAGGGGAATCGTCCGTGTGTGCGCGTCAATCCCGCTCAACGCGGAGACAAGCTCGTCGGCGCCCAGCAAGCCCTGCTCGTGCAATTGCCGCACAACCCGAGCCTGTCGCTGCCGCAGGGATTCCTCTTCGGATATGTCGCTGTCGTTTGGCGGCGCGGGCAGCGCGCGCTCCTCGCAGTATTCCACCTCTTGCAGGCCCGACTGTGGGTGGGTACGTACACGTGCAACCTTGACGCTAGTGCTACCCAGGTCCAAACCCACCGCCGATCGGCTCACCGTGTTAAGCCTCCCCTGCTTTCATTGAATGCGGAAGTAGTATACGTCTTCATCGGTTTTGTTCATGCCTACGACAAAAGTCAAGGTTCTGCTGACCTGCCCGGCTTGCCCAGTGCTGCGGACAGTAAAGACTTCGGATTTTTCGCCAATGACCTCTTTGCACTTCTTTTCGTCAATTTCAATCTCTTGTGCCTTGAGGAATTCGATGAGGCCGTCGGATGTTTTGGAACCTTCTTCTTCCAAATACTTCTCCCACTGCGCCATGAGTTCTTGCAGGGCTTCTTCCGTGCTGAAACGAAAATCGCGAAAATCCTTGGCACAGTATTGCATGAGTGCTTGAATGACTTGTGGTTTGGCGGAGCGAAGGTTCACCTTGCCGCTTTTGCCGCCGTGGATTGTGACGGCGTTACCAAATAGGCTCATATGTGTATCAGTCATCCCGTGCACCAAGCGTAACTCCTCTTGGCTATCATAGTAAGCGTTTTTAGGGCGAACATGATCATAGCTGGCGTACAGCGCTGATTTGGAACCCGCCGCGGCGGTTCCCCATCGTTTGGCGGGCGCTTGGGGGTCAACACGTTGATCGCCCCGTTGTGTCCAATCATAAAGGTTCCCCACCAGCTCCCAGCGGTCCACGGCGGGCGCATCCGCGTCGCCCTGCTGAAAGAGGTCGTCATAGCGTGGTGGCGCGAACAGGGCGTACAGCAAATCGGCCGTCCTCTTATGCTTTTCAGCCACGCCGTCCTCGGCCCAAGATTGCAGCGAGATTTTCCCTGTTTCGTCTTCAACCTTGACATTGAACGACGCGCTCTCGGGGAACGCGCCAAACCCTCCCACCGGCGGCGTGAACGTACTTCGGCCCTTTTCTTTGTCATTCCCGTACCCCCTTTTGTCATTCCCGCGAAAGCGGGAATCCATATCGGCCCCTGCTTGCGCAGGGGTGACAGAGGATGACTCGTCCTCGGAGGGCTCTTGCGTGACGGGAACCCCGAGCATGGCGAACAAGTCCCCGTTCACAACCTGCCGGAGTAGATCGCTATTCAAGGGCAGCACTTCCCACACGGTGTCCGCGGGCAGACCGGCTCCAAACGCTTCGTCCCGGGTCATGAGGGCTTGCAGCGGCTCTTGCACCATGAGAATTAAGCGGGCCATATCCAGGCCGCTTTGGGCCAACAGCTCCGCTTGCAACGCGTCTCGATGGTTGACCGCCAGTTTGTACCGGATGGTCTCGCGCTGGCCAAAGTCCATCACCACGGCGCTGCCTATGGCCAACGTGATCATCGTCACCACCAGGGCAACGCCCTTAAGTCGTCGCATTCTCATAGCAATCCGCAGAAATAACGACACCTTCCTGTCATCCCTGCGAAAGCAGAGATCCAGAAAAGTCGGGAACAAAAAACGATTGGGAGGTTGGCGAATTTGTAAACTTGTTTGTTGGGATTGGTATCATTACCCCGGGGTCGTGCGTGGAAATTATGAATTATGAATGATGAATTATAAGTTCTTAATCGAAATAGAAAAAGAGGCTCAGATAGCATCATTTGAGCTGACCATTGCGGAGATGACCTTGCACTCAGAAGGAGCAGGAATCGCACAAGTCTCTCAGGAAGATACAACATTACAGGCGTCTTTGGCTAGCAAAGATCAGTCAGAGTCTACCACTGTTTCTGTCCAAGCACCAGTCCTTTCCACTGTACTTTTCAATGCCATGGTTGCTGCAGAATCGGTACAAACAGAGCTAGAGGTCACAGGCAGCTCTGAAGAGGAATCAATTCAGCTAACAATGCAACACAGACAGGTTGTGAGTGACAAACAAGATCTA
>JBCCEG010000113.1:0-5677 GCA_039030455.1 Myxococcota bacterium
CCCAACTGTGTTATCTCTTTGCCATGACATATCTCCTGGTAGGTTACTTGTTATTCCTTCAGGGGATGCCGCCTTTCTCTCACCCTCCATACACAACTTTTGACAATAGCCCAGGAAAAGAGCCCATTCCAAAGCCGTGAACCCCCCCGCGTTTTCACCTCTCTAGGATCCGATAGACAAGACGCAAACGCTGCCCCAGTTCAGCTTCTTCACGTCGCTGCCGCGGCACTAGGGCGGCTCCTTCTAGCGATAACGTGTTGCTACCAGGAAGGTGGTCGTAAAGCAATAAGCGCAGGCGTAAGCTATGCAAGGCGGTGCTAGACGAACCGAACCCGGCCGAGCCCTCCACTTCAACCCGCTCATTGACTTGCCACTGGACCCGCGGGCCGACAGCACCCGCTTGCGTTGCGCCGGTGACAGAGACTCGGCTGCGGCTTTGTTCCCACGTCCACTGCTCCACTTCGCTCAATGCGGGCTGAAACGCCAATTGGCTCGACACGGCAATCAACGCGCCAACAGAGAAGGCTCCCGTGGGGTCCAATAAACGGGCAAGAACATCATCGCGATCCCTGCCCTTGGACTCCAACGTGAACCGCAGCCGATCCCAACTCCCCCGCAGACGTAACTCAACAACCTCCGGCGCGCCTTGCTCACCCGACTTTTGCGGTAGCTGCGCTGTTGCCTTGAGATCAAGCTTGGGACGCACACCCACGCCCGAAGAACGAACCAGCGGAACCGCAGTGGGTTGGATTGCCAAGTCAACGGCCGGAAATTGCACATTCCCTTCAAGGACATCCAACGCCCCCTCCCAAGCAAACCCGTCACCGCGAGACTTCAACCACAAGTCCGCCCCAAGCGAACCACGGACACGAGCCACGGCGATATCCGCCTGCACGGGCAGCGACGGCACCACTACATGAACGCGCGTCTTCAACGGCCTCAACCACCCACTGCGTGGGTTTGCTCCCAAAACCTTGCGCGACGACGGAGGCGGCGCGGCCCCACTGCGTGGGTTCGCCGCTAGGGCCTTTTGAGACGGTGCCCTTACAGTGGCGCGGAGGCCGGTTTCGTCTTGAGCGCCCTTTTCTGTCGTTGATAGGCTCCCGCTTGCGCGGGAGTGAACTCCAGCAGGGACCCACGACGATACGCTCTGCGATCCACTGCCCGCCGCATCCGAATCACCGGAAGATGTGGCAAGCGTCCCCCCTTGGGGGGTAAACCCGCCCAAGGGAGGATGGGCGTGCCGAAACTCCTCGCCGGACAAAGCCTCTCCCAACCCCCCCCGCGGGGGTTTGCTTTTTTCAACGAAAGTCTTTGGAACAAAGCCGCTTGCGGCCGCGGATTGTTCCCACGCGGTGAGAACGGAGTCTTGCCATGCAAAGCGACGGCTCAGCAACCCCGACCCTACCCGAGCCTCACCCTCTAAGTGATTGACTCCCCCTCGTGTGCGCAATGTGATATCGGCGTCGGCTTCCAACCAACTTGCTCTTCGGCGTATCAACAAATCCCGAATTTCCGCGCGCGCATCCCATGCGGCAGTGTGCAGCCGCGGCAGACACAACCTTGTCGATCCCGTCAAACCAACGCGCCCGCTGCCCACATCAAGCACAACATCCCCAGCCCTGATTGCCGTACACCCACGCCGCCCGGGCGCCGGCATGAGGGCTAGACTTCCCTCGTGCCAGCGCGCCGTATCGGCCAAACCCCGCAGATGGAAAAAGACTTCATCATCCGGCAACAAATGCCCCTGAAACACCGGCGCGTCCCACGGGCCCACGGCTCGCAGCTGTCCCTGCACCGTTCCGGCGACAACAACCCCCTGGGGCAAAATATGTTCAAGCGGTTGCACGGGCAGCGCACCCCGCACCTGGAGATCCAATTCCCGCCGGCCAACCCACCCCCGCGCTGCGGCAAAGCGATCCTCCCACATAAACTCAGCGGGAGGGTCGACGTTCAGCCGGTTGTGTTGCACGCGCAACAAAATCGGTTTACGCAAGCTTAACGGCGCCAAACCCATGGGATGCATCCGCAATTGCAGCAACCGCAGCTGTCCATCCACCGTCGGATCCTGCCAGCGATCCTGTTTACGGGCGGACAGCGCAAAGTCCAGCGACGCGGTCATGCCAATCGACCGTCCGTACAAAACCCGCCACAAATCTCCCAGAGGAACCCGGGCCAACCGGCCCGCAGCGGTGAGATCGTACTTTCCCCCGGATTCCACCGTTCCCCGAACCTCCATATGGGCCGCCGCGCGGGGAGACTGCGTCCCCTTTTGCTTACCTAAACCTTCCGCGCCGGCGAGGTCGGCGGGAATATCTAGGGCGCTTTGCTCGCCCTTGTCATCCGGCACGAGCGAGCGAGGAAGGGGTTCCTCACCCCTGCGAAAGCGGGAATCCATTTTGGAACCTTTCGCCGGTTTCTCAATGGTTCCCGCCGATGTACCACCTGTCCCTGTAGAGACGCGATTCATCGCGTCTCTACTTTTTGAGGTATCCCGTGAGTGGGAATCCTCCGCCAAGAAAGGATCCAGCGACAGAACGCTATGTAGCCGGCCTCCGCGGAGGTTCAAGCTTCCTGTGATTCCACCCAGCTCCCGCCACACTGCGCCACTTTGCAGCGCCAGGGCGGTAGGCTGCTTAACCCCCAACCGAGGCACGCGCAACCGAACGGATACATCCGGCAAGTCCCATGGGCCTTGCACAACAACATCAGCGTCGGCAACGCCGGCCACCGGGGCCAAAAAACCCAAAGTCCCCGCCCACGGCTCAACGGCGACCCCCCGCGCCGACACCTTTACATTGACACGCTTGGGACGCAGCCAGGCAGCCGCGCGCACATCGACGGTCTGTGCGCCGTGAACCAACCGCCCACTCACCCACCCCCAAAGGGGGTTTGTTCCCAAAGTTTTGCGCGACGATGAAGGCGGCGCGGCCCCACTGCGTGGGCTTGTTGCTAAAACTCTTTGAGACGGTGCGTTTGCAGTGGCGCGATTTTCCCCCACAAAGTTCTTCGATACTTTGTGGGCTGTGGAGGGCAACGCCGAAGGGGTTAGCAGTCTGCGGTGCAGACTGCGTGCCTGGAACAGGGGAGAAGCTATGCTTCGACCTGGGTCCGCAGGACCCCCTCGGCGGCCGGTTTCGTCTTGAGCGCCCTCTTCTGTCGTTGATAGGCTCCCGCTTGCGCGGGAGTGAACTCCAGCAGGGACCCACGACGATACATCCTGCGGACCACGGCCCGTCACACTCGCATCGGCGGAGGGTGTGGAAAGCAATAGGGGACGCAGTCCCCCCACGCAGTGGCCGCTGCCCAAAGGCGCGTCGTGCCAAGAGAGTCTATGAACCTGAACGGTTGCCCGTACCCGGGGTTGAGCCACCGTACCACCCAAAACACAATTTGCTTGCAGTTGCCCGGCCCAAGGAGTGCCGCGCGCGGCCAACAACCGGCTTAACGACATCACACGGACGTGAACTTGACCCGCCAGCCGACCGTCTTGCAAGCAAACTTGCCCGCCATGGGCAACAAGCTCGGCGGCGGGCGACGACGTGGTGAGCCGGTCAATCAACACATGTCCCGCTTGCAGCCGAATCTCCGCATGCGTTCGACCCAGAGCCGCTCCCCGAACCATCACATCCTCGCCATGCAACACACCGGCGAACTGGGGAGCGTTCAACCGGCCTGTAACGTTGATGTCGGCGCGGACATGGCCGGACATCGTCGGAATGCCTGGAACACGCTCGTGAAAATCAGCAAGCGAGGCATCCGCGAGCCGAACACTCCCGCTTAAAGCCGCGGCGCGGTGTAGCTGCCGAACAACGACTTCTCCCGCCAACACCCCTCCGGCCAAAGTGCCGCCGCGCACGCGCAGCACCGCCCCCGCGTCTTGGCCTGTTAGAGCGATGTTGAGTTGGTCGATGGGAATGTTCCGCAACCGCAGCTCCTTCACGCCCACCGTGCCCTTGCCAAGACGCACCCCGCCTCCGCCGTGACGAATATCCAAACCAAACCGCATGTCACGTGCCCAAACAAGCGCGGGCAACGTGCTAAACACTTGGCGCGGGTCGTGGACAAATCCGGCGACATGCACGGCGGATCTTCCTCCAAGCCTCAGCACTCCCCCCACCTGAAGCCGCAAGCCGGGAACCCGCAACGAGGCATTGCGAATGCGTAAATGCCGCTGAGTCATCAACTCCAAACGCAGATTTAAGCGGGCTTGTTGTCGCAGCACCGTGTCCAGCAGGCGCGCGTGGCGTGCCTGTCCGTCAAACGCCAGCTGCAGCGAATGGGTCTTGTCGGCAACCCCTGTCACGCGCAGCGTGCCCGAGGCGAATCCGTCCAACGGCAACCTTGCCCCGGCGCCGCGTACAATATTCGCGACGCGAACCCGTTGCAACGCGGCGTTGAACAGCACAGTGCGATCGGCATAGCGCACCCACCCGTTTGGCGAGGCTGTCCCGCCCCCCTCCAACTGAATCACGCCATCGCGCACCTTCACTTCACGCTTGGTGATCCGCGCGTCAAGCCATCCCCCCTGTACCGTGATGCCGTAGGGTCGGCACGAGCCGAAATCAGCCCGCGCTTGCACCAACGGATCACGCAGCTTGCCGGTCAGCGTGCCCGAAGCGCGAAATCCGGGAAGAGCAAAAGGCAATTGTCGCAAGCCAATCATCCATGTTTTCGCGGGGACATCAAGCCAAGCGTCGATGTCATATTCTTTTGTCTTAAAATCAATTCCTCCCTGTGCGCGGGCATAAAGGCCCATGATGTGACTGTTTGCTTCGCGCACGCGCAGGGTCTTGTCCGCAAAGGACACAGCGTCCGCGCTTAGGTTTTGGTAGGGGAACTGCAATCGCCGTGTATGAATGGTTCCGCTTGTGGAATGCAACGGGCCTGTCCGCACGGTAACGTCTTTCCCATCTATCCGCAGCGACCCGTTGGTATGAACACCCTCGCAAACAACCTCAACATGACGATCCGCGTTATGAAAAAAGAAGCGGCCCTCTTCCACCTCAAAGCTGTCAATGCGGATGAACGGAGCGGACGATTCCCTTGGTCCCGTCGTGCCCTCCCGATGACGGGAACGTTGGAATAGCCGACGCCAGTCCAATTCGCCGTTGGCGAAGCGCAGCGAGACTTGCGGGCCTTGGAGCAACAAATCCGTCACGACAACACGACCCTTGACCAGCGCCGACAACGAAAGTCGCGCGCGAATAGAGCGGGCGGACGCCAACACATTTCCCCGCGCGTCTTGCACGGAAACATCTTCCAGCACCAACGCGGCGGGAAAGGCAAACCGCGTCCGCGCAATCGTTAACGTCCCGTTAAGATAACGGTTAACCTGTTCCAACGCCTTTCGCGGCAGCGCCCGCGACCATGTTCCCAACAACGAACCGCCTGACTCTTGCGTCCATGCCGGCGGCGCGAACGCTAACAGAACACACGCAAGCACCCCCCACGCTCTGGATTTCATGCCGTACCCTCACTTTGGGTAATTATTAATTATGAGACTATTTCTTCTTTATGACTTGGAACTCATAATTCATCCGACATTCCGCACATGCGTTCGCACAGGAGTTTTGATTTTGCATAATTTTTTATACCGTCTTATGAAAACTTTTACTTTTTACCGTCATTCTATCTTCTCTTTCTTCATCTTGGCAAGCAGTTTTTGTCCTGTTCG